>JACUTP010000070.1 GCA_014859785.1 Candidatus Methanoperedentaceae archaeon
CCGGTCTATTTCTTCTTATAAACATTCAAGCCGATTTTAATATCCTCACGTCCGGGGAGTGACTGGTTCCCTTCACTTGATGCAATGATGATAGTCTTACCTGAAGATGACGGTCCGAAATCCCTGGACAAATCCACCTTAATTGTTAACAAGTCACCATCAATTGTAATATCTACATTCTTCATGATTCTAAATCTCCTACTGCCAATCAGTAACACTGTTATTGAGTATAAAATTATCCATAACCAGGCTCATCCTGCCCTCTTCAACTTCACTTTCCCTGTAACCTTAACATCACTTTCAATCTTCCCGTCAAGCATCGTAATAATCCTGTCAGTCTTTTGCGCAACCGCAACATCATGCGTTACCACAAGAATCGTCTGACCCTTCTCACTCAATTCCCGAAGTAGATTAACTATAACCTCACGCGTCTTTGTATCCACCTCTCCTGTCGGCTCATCAGCAAGGATAATAGCAGGATGGTTCGCAAGCGCCCTTGCAATAGACACGCGCTGCTGCTCGCCTCCGGACAATTCAGAAGGCTTATGCTTCATCCTGTCAGCAAGCCCCATCCTGGTAAGCAGTTCCACAGCCCTGTCTTTGCGCTTACTTTTCGGTACCCTGGCAAACCGCATTGCAATATCCACATTCTCAAATGCTGTAAGTGTTGGTATCAGGTTAAAATGCTGGAACACAAACCCGATTTTCTCCCTTCTGATTTTCGGAGCCTCACGTTCCTTAAACTTAGTAACCTCCTCACCGTCAATAAACACACTGCCTGTTGTTGGTTTATCAAGCAGCCCGATAAGCGAAAGAAGCGTTGATTTGCCAGAACCGCTCACTCCAACGATACTCAAGAACTCTCCTTTATGCACATCAAAACTCACATCATTTAACGCATGCACCGGGATTTTTCCCTGCATATACGTCTTCGAAAGGTTCCTGATTCTCAAAATCGCCCCATTACTATTCATAACGCAAAGCCTCCATCGGACTCATTTTAGCAGCCCTGTATGCAGGAATTACCCCTGATACGGTTCCAAGCAGCGTTGCAAACATCATGGCAACAACCACAAGTTCCGGGGTAATTGCAAAAAGTACCACCCCTTTTGAAATAAGGAACTCGTTCATGTAATATATGAATACACTTCCCCCGGCAATACCGATGATACCGCCGAGTATTCCCATCAATGCGGATTCCCCGACCGTCATTACAAGAATATCCCTGGTTCCCGCACCCATTGCTTTAAACAAACCAAAATCCTTCGTTCTCTCAGATACAGACATTAACATGGTATTCATGACACTCAAACCTCCGATAACAGCAGCAATTAATGCCGCGCTCAGCGTAATAAGGTTAATTATAACAAGGGATTGGGCAACCTGTTCCCTCAGTTCCTGCGGTGAAAAAGCCTTAATATTGCTCACACTCAACTCTATTCTTTTAGCAAGGTTTTCAGGATCAACCCCGGTTTCAGGTATAACCAGTATATATGATACTGTCCTTCCAATATCATAGAAATCCTGGGCAGTATCAAGAGGTATAGCAATCACATAATCATAATCAGTGCCTGTAAACTCCATTATACCCACAACCGTAAACTCCCTGATATGTGTTATGGATGACCCGCGCTGAAGCTTCCTGGATTTTATCTCCAGTTCATCCCCTGCCCTGAGGTTGAATTGCCGCGCAACATTGCTCCCCACAACAGCCCGCAACCTGTCTCCAGGCAGAAGGTAACGCCCTTCTTCAAGTCCGGTATCCTGAAGCGTGGTTTCCTGCTTATCAGGGTTGATACCCATAACATAACTCCCGAACAAACCAATACTTTCCATATCATACGGCATCCATAACAGTCCATATGAATCGCTCACCCCGGGAACCCTTCTAATATCCCGAATCGTTGATTCGTCAAGTGTCCCTCCGACAAAACCAGATTCAGGCCAGACCTGTATCTTATCAGTCATCAGGTCAAATGTCCTGTCAACATGAAGCCTGAAATACTCAGACATACCGCCCATGACCATAACCGCAAAAATACCAAGTGCAATACCGAATACTGTTAAACCCGTCCTTAACTTGCGCTGTGTGAGATTCTTGATAATTATATCAAACATCAATACCCCCGTACATAAAATCACTCATAGCGAAGAGCCTCCATCGGGCTTTTTTGTGAAGCCCTGTAAGCAGGATATGTTCCTGAGAGTACCCCCAGGACAACTGCAAAAGTCATGGATATTACCACAAGTCTTGGCGTGATGTCAAAAAGAACTGTACCCTGCTCTGCAAGGTACCCGTTCAGGAAATACACGAAAACCCATCCTGTAGTAATACCGAAAATCCCGCCCAGTAAACCCATCAGTGCCGCCTCACTCATGGTCATGAAAAGTATGTCTTTTGTTTCAGCGCCCATCGCCTTCATAAGCCCGAATTCCTTTGTCCTCTCGGATACCGACATTAACATGGTGTTCATAACACTAAGGCTTCCAATTATAGCAGCAAGTGCTGCCGCACTCAGGGTTATCATACTGAATATTATAAGGGACTGTTCAATCTGCTGTCTTAACTCAGCAGGTGAAAAAGTGGTAACCCTTCCCACACTCAATTCAATCCTCCTTGCAAGGTTCTCGGCATCCACGCCTGGTTCAGGCACTGCAAGGATAAATGAGACCTCATTTCCCCTATCATAAAAATCCTGCGCCCTGTCAAGCGGCACCTGCGCAGAATTATCAAAAAAAGTACCGGTATATTCCAGTATGCCCACAACCGTAAAATTCCTGACATGGGTAATGGATGACGTACGGAACACGCGTTTGCTCCTTACCTGGAGTTCATCCCCGACGTTTAACTTGAACTGCCTTGCAATATTACTCCCCAAAACCACCCTGTATCCATCCCCCGGAACCAGGAAACGACCCTGGGTAAGCTTTGTATCTTCCATTGCGCTTTTCTGTTTTCCAGGCTCAATTCCGAGAACAACATTTCCCCCGAAAAACATGATTTTATCCGGGTCAAGCGGTACCTGTAATATACCGAATGCATCCTGTACACCTGGAACACGTTTGACATTCTTTACTTTTGACTCATCAAGGGTTATCCCGAAAATCCCTCCTTCTGGCAGTACGCGGATTTTATCAGCAGTCAGGCTCATTGACCTTTCAAAAGTAAGGTTGAAATGTTCGGACATTCCCCCCATTACAATAACCGCAAAAATACCAAGCCCAATACCGAATACGGTTAATCCTGTCCTGAGTTTACGGTTAATAATGTTCCTGACGCTGATGTCAAACATCTATCTGCCCCGTCTTGACCTCGCAGCTAACAATAATGATATGACAGACAAAAAAATTATGAACCCGGGTGATTCTACCTGTGGGCTGCTGTCCTGGAAAACCGGGATTTCAGGGATTCGAAGCACTGTTTCATATTTATCAAGTGTTTTGTTGTCATGATTTACCGCAAGTATTTCCACATCGTAAACACCTGGAGCAATATCACCCCATACCACACCTGAAGTATCTTCCTTTCCTGAAACAAGTATTTCGTCCATTTGCTGGCGGTATGTTTTCATCTCGTCCGTTTCCCTGTTTTTTATATTGACAACGATATAACCATCAAACGGAACCTGGGAATTGCCCATTATCGTCACACTTGCCCCGAATTCATCAACCTGGACATCATCATGCAGGATTTCAATGTCTTCTGTTGCCGTGAATTCTGATACGTATGTATTAACCAGGGGCTCGAAGTAAAGCCTCTGGGTATATATCTTGGCACGGACATTGTAGTTTTTGCCGCTTGACAGCAAAAAAGGCCAGTTGAAATTTTTTTCGGTATTTGTGGTTAACGACACATCCCTTTCAATTTTTGTATAAACAGCATTATTGTTATCCAGAAGCTCGATTTTTATATCCACAACACCCGGGTTAAAAGGACGAATCAGTAACTTTACGCCGCTGTTTGAAGGTAAGAAACCAATGACATGGAAACCAGGAAGGGATACGGTGCCGTAAGAAACCGGGTACGTTTTTGTATCAAGAAGCTGGTTATTACTGTATAAACTTGCCTTTGCAGTATAATAATCATTCCCTGGTCTTTGTTGCCATATTATCACCCTGTATGCGGGTTCGCCGGCTTTTACCCTGACTGGTATTTTCTGGGACTGGACTGCACTGCCTGTATGGTAAAGCTCAAACAAAACCGAGCCGTTAAAATCCTCATCAGAAATTATAGTTACATCACTGCTTGTAAAGTCAGAAAAAAAATCAGATATTTCTGCTGTTGCAGATGCCGGAACTGTTAAGTACAACAGAATCAGTATGAGAATTACATAATTAAAGACTCTTGTTATTTCTTTCAAATATATCAGCCCGGTAGAAGTTGCATCCCGAAGATATTTATAGATGTTGATTAAACTTATTTTATCCGGTCTGCAAGCAGCTTTCCCAGTTCCCTGCAAACTTCAATACCTTCATCTTCAGGTGTGCGCTTGATTCTTAAATCCGGGTCAATTACATCCATTCCATAACTTTTCAGCATGTCACTGACAATTCCTGCCCCTTCACCGCTCCAGCCATAGGAACCAAAAGCTGCTCCAACTTTTCCTTTAACCGGTTTATCGGCAAGCTTTTTGACAAAATTAATAATATTTGGCATGGCTGCTGCCTTGTATGTAGGAGTGCCAATAGCAATGGCATCGGCATTTTCAACATCTTCAGGCACAGCATCCAGGATTTTCTTCATCACAACATCCACTCCCCTGCTCTTTGCACCTTCTTCTATCGCTTTTGCCATAATACCAGTATTCCCGAAACCTGTCCCGTATATTATTACAAGCCTTGGCATAATTCCACCCTGCTAATCTACCTTATTAAACATCTTCTTCGGAGCATTGCAAACCTGACACCGCTCAGGTGCACTTCCTTCAACTGTGTTGCCGCATACCTGGCAGACATGGTAGTCAACATCCTCATTGTTCCCAAGGCTGTCAAGGGCTTTCTGGTAAAGACCTGCATGGATTTCCTCAACCTGGTTTGCCACATCAAAACTCATGATGGCGGCATCTGATGCACCCTCGTTTTTTGCCTCTTTTATGAATTTCGGATACATATCCCTGAACTCTTCAGTTTCCCCTGAGATTGCAGCTTTCAGGTTATCATCCGTGCTGCCCACACCTTCCAGTATCCTGAGATGGTTCAGTGCATGGACAGTTTCAGCCTCGGCTGCTGCCCTGAAAAGTTTTGCAACCTGTGGGTAACCTTCCTGGTCTGCTTTTATAGCAAAAGCAAGGTATTTCCTGTTCGCCTGCGATTCTCCCGCAAATGCTTCTTTTAAATTGTCTTGTGTAGTCATAATTTACCCCGTTTATTCATAATTTCCTGCAATTGCGGATATATTTTTCCTAAAAATCCCGAATTTTACATATGGAATAAGAATTTTTGGGCAAATGGATAGCAAACTTTAATTAATAAAATCCGTATGGGGATGGGTGATGAATTATCGCGTCATCCTGAACGTACTCGGGACTGTAATAAAGTTCCTGGGCATATCACTCTTAGTCCCTCTTTTAGTGGCATTATATTATAATGAACCCGGTTCAGTCCGTATTTTCATCATTTCATCAGTTCTTGCCATCCTGACTGGAATTCTGCTTGAATACAAATACAGGGCGGAATTCGAGCTTCATCACAGGGAAAGCTTTGTGATTGTGGCAATGGGATGGTTTTCAGTGGCTGTTTTCGGGGCTGTTCCGTATCTATTATCCGGAATTTCGCCAATCGATTCACTGTTTGAATCAATGTCTGGCTTTACAACCACGGGTTCCACAATCCTGACGGATATCGAGAGCCATTCCAGAAGTTTCCTGTTCTGGAGAAGCATGACACAATGGCTGGGGGGTATGGGAATTATCGTGCTTGTGATAGCTATACTTCCAAGACTTGCCATTGCAGGAAGACAGATGTTTAACTCAGAAGCCCCTGGTCCCATAAAGGATAAACTGAAACCAAGACTTAAAGATACGGCGCAAATCCTGTGGGGCGTTTATGTTACTTTCACAGCACTTGAAATAATACTTCTTAAATCCGCAGGTATGAGCCTTTACGATGCTGTTGTCCACTCGTTTTCTACAATGGCATCAGGCGGGTTCTCGCCAAATAACGAATCCATTGCCGGATTTGGAAGTGTGCTTATTGAGGTGATAATTATCACATTCATGTTAGTGGCAGGAGCGAATTTCTCCCTTATGTACCGCACGCTGAGGGTTGATATGAAATCCATCTTCAGGGATAAGGAATTCCAGGGTTATTTATCTATTATCCTGCTTGCAACTGTTGTTATCTCATTTCAACTCTGGAACTTTGGTGAAACCCTGTTTGATTCTATAAGATATGCCACATTCCAGGTTGTTGCTGTCATGACTACTACAGGTTTTGCTTCTGCTGACTTTAATCTCTGGCCTGAATCTGCCAGGATGATACTTCTCCTGTTAATGTTTATCGGGGGTTCGGCAGGCTCTACAAGCGGTGCCATCAAGGTTATCAGGGTTATGCTTCTTGTGAAATTCGGTCTGCGTGAGATACAAAAGTTAATTCATCCTAAAATAGTAAAACCAATCCGGATTGGTGAGAATGTCATTCCGGATGAGGTAATGCAGGCAATTCTTTCGTTCTTTGTCCTGTATCTTCTTATGTTTGTCCTGAGTTCCTCTGTCCTTAGTGTCCTCGGACTTGACATGATTACAAGCATCAGTGCTTCGGCAACTACTCTCGGCAACGTGGGCCCTGGTCTTAACCTCGTAGGTCCTATGGCAGACTTTAGCACAATTCCAATCATAGGTAAAATCGTACTTATACTTAACATGTGGATAGGGAGGCTTGAAGTTATGACCGTACTTATCCTGTTTGTCCCATCATTCTGGAAGAAATGATAATAATATTAAGTCACCATATGGGACCGGACTGTAGAATTGCTGAAGCTGAAGTAAATGCAATACCGGGAATGGACATTGCGATTTTTACGACGAATAGGAAACTGACCATGAATCAAATGATTCATAGATAAATATGAAAATACGATTTTTCATACAAAGTATAAAATTATATCATTATCTGCTGGCTGAATCAATATAACCCAAAATCGATAAATTGAGCTCATTGGCTTTCATTCTTGTTTGTGTGTGTAAAAACAAAAGCCAGGAAACCAGTTACAATAGCAATCACAATAGCCTTAATACTTTTCACTTACAGCACATGCTATAGAATCATGAACCCGTTGTTTTAGTCCCCAAAAAACCTTTTTTCTCTCAGTAGACATGTTATACTGAAAACGGCTAATAGTCAACGACCTCGTTTTGAAAAACAAGGCATCTCGGCGCAAGTGCATGAGGGTTCTATAGTTTATTTGTTATTTTGGCATTTACCAAAAAGGAGGGGCACGGAATAATATAGTATCGGATTGTTCTAAATTTAACCGATACCGATATATACTCTATGTGTCATATCGGATACATTAAATTATGTCCAATACCGATACACCATTAATTCAGGAAAAGCTTCTTTCACGTATAAATGAAAAAATGCACAGGCTAAACTCACTGCGCCCTTTTCCAGCCGATGCTGTAAGAAAGCTGCATGAAGAAATGAGGCTATTGCATACCTATCACTCAAATGCAATAGAAGGAAATACTCTGACACTCCCAGAAACAAAACTTGTTCTTGAAGATGGGATTACCATAGGTGGAAAATCACTGCGTGAGCACCTTGAAGCAACTAATAATGCCAAAGCATTCGATTTAATAGAGGATATTGCAAAGAAGAAAAAGCCGATAAACCATGTTGTAATTCAGCAGATTCATGAAGTAGTTACTGCAGGAATTCTTGAAGATTCTGGAAAATATCGTACCAAGAACGTAAGAATAAGTGGGTCGGCCAAAACTCCGCCTGACCGGTCAAAAGTAACTAAGCTGATGGATGATCTTATTGAAAGAATTGCTCAGTATAAAAACCATACTGTTGAGGTCGCTGCTATTCTTCATCATAGATTCGTTGAGATCCATCCTTTCATAGATGGTAATGGCAGAGTTTCTCGCTTGCTCACCAACCTGTATTTGATTGCTCAGGGTTATCCGCCAGTAGTTCTCAAAATAGAAGATAGAGGAAAATATTACAGATTCCTAATAGCTGCAGATGCAGGAAATCTTGGTCCTTTTGCCAATTTCATTGCAAAGGCTGTGGATGAGAGCCTGACCATGTATCTTTCCATCTTTGGTGGACCTAATGAATTGCTCCCTCTCAAAGTACTTGCCGGAGATACACCTTATTCTCAAGAATACCTCAGTCTAAGAGCAAGGCAGGGTGTTCTGGATGCGGTAAAAATGGGGAAGATTTGGTATTCATCAAGACATGCGATAGAACAATATCTATCCGAACATGGCAAATGATAGTGATTGCACTGTGAAGTCCAAATTCGTGCCCAAATTTAACTTACGATTGTAGTTCTGGTTCAAGATGTCCTAAGGATGCATGAGAACGCTTATTGCTTTCAGTAGAGTAAGCAGATGCCACCTATGGTTCACTTGCGTTTCGGGCTGTGGTTGCCGATATCAGGGAACTC
>JACUTP010000256.1 GCA_014859785.1 Candidatus Methanoperedentaceae archaeon
AACCAGACACCGCTTCCAGTTCCCAGTAAAAGGCAGTGGTTTTGTTCGTATATACTCCAACAGGTATGTATGCTGAAGTCCAGTCTGAAGATGCGGGTGGGACTGGAATCAATGTTTGTGAATGGACTATTGTTTTTGTGGTATCGTTGTATAAGGTGAGCTTTGCAAGCGCACGGGTCGGGTTGATATTCCGCACCGGCATCTCAATTGTATTGATGGCATGGGCTGGCAATCCAAAATCCAGTTTTTGCCCGATAACCTTCGTACCTGTTATTTCAAGTTCCGTGTCAAAGGTGTTCGTGAATAAGTGTTTGGCTTCGATGTATTGTGCATCCAGGCATTCTTCACACAGCCCTTTCACCACAGCGCTTGTCTGGACTGCTACATGCTCTTTCGTGATTACAGGACTGAGCTTGATGTATGGCGGTGAGAGCAGTTTCATCTCAAGGTCTTCGTAATTGGGTGCATTCCAGTCTGTACCTCTTAACCAGAGTTTCCCGTCTGCGTATGTTGAGTTCTGCCTTGTTTTAAACGCAATGTTGTTGTCAGCAAACATCGACTCAATTTCAAAATAATACGTGCCTGGCTGTTGAGTCGGGAACTTGAAGGTGTAACTCGATTCTGCTGTTTTTACCCACAGTGATTCTGATTTAATGGTAATTATACCATCCCGTGCGTATTTCAGCCTGAACGTGACCAGTCCATTATTCGGTTTTGTTGCGGGGTCGGCATAGACGTATATTCCGGAAAACGCGTTTTGTGCTGTGAAACTCTGCCCGATAATCTCGTAATGCGGTGATTCACCGAGTATGCGGGTGTTTGCACTCCCATCCACAAAGGTATCTTCTGTGTTTCTGAACCATTCATCAGGTTCCTGTCCTTCCCTGAAGTTTGAAGGGATGAAGTCAATCTTAAAATCAGGGTCTACTGTCTGGACGTATGTATTGCCCTGCGGGAGTTTTTGCGCCTCACCCGTACTGTTTAAGCTGTATTTACTCAGCTCATCTGCGATTGTTTTCAGGACATCCCATGTGGTTGAGTCTACCGAGACCGCAATTTCAGGATTTACGTCCGTATTCCCCAGGTCAATGAAAGGCTCTAACTGGTGTTCTGGTGCAGATTCATTATACGAGTATTGCGCGTGTGCCTGCGGGGTGTATTTCGTGTCAAGCTCTGCAAGTAACAGCGCAAGTATCTGGTTATAAGAGTACGCTTTCAGGGTTCGCGGTACGTGGAATCCGGTGTTGCTTTGCAGGAAGTGTTCTGGTCCTTCAAGCCTCAGGTTATATTCCCAATTGCTGTCCTGCTGCCCTGGCAATTCCCTGTCGTCTAATGTTGTTACATCTGCAAGTACCGGGAATCCCCGGAATACAACTGCGGGTGATTGGGTATTGCGGTCTGTCAGTTTTATTTCCCATTCCCTGAACGGTTCTGAGTGCCATACCATGCCGTCTTCCTGCGTGAAATTGAAAATATCCCTGTTGCT
>JACUTP010000257.1 GCA_014859785.1 Candidatus Methanoperedentaceae archaeon
TTTCACCACCACATCACAAGCGGCTTATACTCCTTTTCATCAATAAAATGTTTCACCAGTTTATACAATTCAAGCCTTATCAGTCTTTTAAATGAGACTTTTCTTCCAAGCCCCCTGTGGTTTATTGTCGTTGACAGCTTATCGTTATACTCTGCCAGGAATATTTTCTTTCCCTTCTCGCTAAGCAGCATGTTTCCTATTTCCCCCCTGAAACAATTATCATCCAGCATATTCTTATTAACGAGCTTCAGGATAATCCGGTCAACAATAATCGGTTTGAAAATCTCGCTAACATCAAGAGCCAGCGAAAACCTTCTTTCAAACGGCTCATGAAGAAACGAAATAGTAGGATTAAGCTGTGTATTGTAAATCTCAGAAAGCACTGTTGTGTACATAACAGAATTCCCGAAACTCACCAGTGTGTTCATTTTGTTTTCAGGCGGCATGCGTGTCCTTTTAACCATCCTGTAACCTTCAGGAAATATCTCATCAAGTGCGCTGTAGTAAATATTCCGTATTCTCCCCTCAACATTCATGACTTCCGGAATTGTGGATGTTGAAGGAAGTCTTGCAATTTCGGACTCGATATCTGTAATATACGAATCCTGCCCGGGTTTTTCCCGTGCATAATACCTGAGATTGCGCAGGATGTTGCCGCATGCACCATCAACAAAAGATTTTGCAAGAGCGATTCTTTTATCGCTTTCCAGGTAATACGATGCCTGCTTTACCAGCAGGTCCCCGCTGACAAGTGTTTCACGGGGATAGAATGTGCCTTCATAAAAGCCATAATAATTAAAGAAATGTATCGGGATTCCGTTTTTTGCAAGGTAATCAACGACTCCTGAAGAAAAACTCAGCCTTCCATATGCATATATGGAATATATTTTATTTACCGGGAGGGCGCGTTTTGTGTTATCGTTCTCGAAATATACGGTGTTCTCATGCCTTGTGAGGCTACCGTCCTGTGTGATATAATAGTCAGATTTCATGTTTCATCTCCAAAACAGAATTCAAAGTAAGCGCATTTGGGACATATTTTCTTTTTTTCTGGCGATGGCATTTTATTGATTACCAATTCCCTTATTTTGCTGGTAAGTTCTTCTATCCCTGCTTCATCATTTTCTGAAAGTAATACTTCATCCTTCCTGCTTATGAGTGGATAATGTATCTCACCCGTTGCATTGACTCCTTTTGATTTCAGGTAATGGAGGTAGAAAAGCATCTGCCATCTATGGGCTTCTTCCATTTTCTTTGTCTTTTTAATCTCATGGACGACGATAGATTCACCTTTTCTTATGAAATCGATGCTTATTGTCTGGTCTATTGTAACATCTTTTGAGTCGCGCCTGTACCTGTCTTCGTGAAGCACTTTCCCGATGTTCACGTTCTCATGTTCCTTTTCAAGCGCAATGTTGTGTGAGAATAACCAGAGTTTAGTGTGGCAGATAAAGTAATACGCCACTTTTAC
>JACUTP010000071.1 GCA_014859785.1 Candidatus Methanoperedentaceae archaeon
TTCATGTCTATGAGGGTGATGTGCAGGCGGGATGGGGTGGTTATTGTGAGCATACGTTTATATTTTGAATTTATATTTCTATTTTATCAATGACTTCCTGTGACATTTTTTCATTAGAATTTAAATGAATCGAAAACGAATCATCTTCAAAAAGCTTCGTTTGACTTGTATATTCTGTAATCCTTTTTTTTGCCAATTCCACATACTTTTCTTCAATATCGTACCCAATATAATGCCTTCCATCTTTAATTGCAGAAAGGGGCGTTGTACCGCTACCACAAAATGGGTCTAATATTACATCCCCTTCAAAAGTATATAACTGAATTAATCGGTGAGGTAACTCTTCTGGAAAAGGAGCTGGATGCCCTATACTCCTAGCTGAAACTGCAGGAAAAGTCCAGATACTTTTTGTCCATTCCATAAACTCTTCTTTTGTAATTGTATTTTTTTTATTGCCTCGTTTTCTTGAAAATGATTCTTTTGAGAAAACTAAAATATACTCATGAATATCCCTCAATACCGGATTAGCTGCGGATTGCCAGCTACCCCATGCTGTCGAGGGGCTGGCACTTGATGCCTTGTTCCAGATAATTTCTCCTCTCATAAAAAAACCAATGTCAAGCATATCTTCAATTATGTAACTATGTAAAGGAATGTATGGTTTCCTTCCAAGGTTTGCAACGTTTATACAGGCTCTTCCACCAGTGACTAATTTTTTGTAAGTTTCCTGAAAAACGTTCTTCAATAATAACCTGTATTCCTCTAATGATAAATCTTCATCATATTCTTTTTTAACATTATACGGCGGAGATGTTACCATTAAATGAATGCTATTATCAGGAATTTCTTCCATTAATTCACTTGATTTACAATATATTTTATCAAGTTCTACTAAAGATATTGGATTTTCTATAAACTCTACTTTTTCGGGTGGTTTTTTACCTGCATACAATTTACTATCATAAAACTTTGAAGAATCGTGATTAATTCTTCCAGGTGTGCCGAATGAACTTGTTTTTGTCCCATTTCGCCTGTATTTCGTATCGTTCATGTAAAATTCACTCGTTTATAAGTTTAAGAAAAACCTCGCCCTTTTTCTCATAAGTTTTTTCACCGTTTGCCAAATCAATAATTTTACCAAGTTCTTTATTACTTTTCATACTGGAAAAGTAATTTCTAGTTTCAGATAATAGAGATTCAATAGAAACCCTCAGTTCATTAAAATCTTCAAGTCGATAAAAACCTTTTTTTTCTGTTTGTTTTATATTTTCTCCATTGTTATCTAATGGTTCTGGGTTAATTGACCAAAAATTTTGAACAATACCAGCACTTTTTAGATGGTCTACTTTTGAGTAATAACTTTTTGTAATTGGTGTATTGCCTAATACAATTATCGGAATCGTAGCGGCTTTTAAATTTGAAACCCTAATATTAATACTTTTTCCGATTGCTTTTAACATTGAATCAGAACGTAAAAGACCGGGTGTTCCTTTGTGTGTTTTATAATCACCTATGCAAGTAAAAGGTTCCACAGAATTGTTAATCTTAAATTCCCAATTCCACACAACAGACATTTTGACTTCAAAAATCGCGAGTATATCTTCCGGGTTTTGTTCTATATATCTGTTTCTAGAAATTACCACATCTGCGGGAGAATTTCTTGGAAGTGCAATTTCATTGCAAACAGCGCCCTGTACTGCAAACAACCCTTTATCTTGCACAATTTCTTGAATTAAATCTTTAGTCCATTTTTCCGTAAATCTTCCGATTAATGAATTTCTACTCTGGAGAGTATTTTTTTTACCAGGATATTTTTTTGGCCAGTATGCTAAGTACCTATTATCATCTGTTACATAAAACAACTGTTCGGGTGTTGCAAATTTAAACGATTCAGTAAAAAAATTCCTTTCTATATCTTTATTCCAAAGATGTGTCATTGTTTAATAAGTCTCCTCTTAATATTCTAAGACTTTTCTTTATTTAATACTAATCCATAAAGTAAGAAATATCACTGTCGAATGTTCATCAGCATTTCCTTCTTCAATGCACTATCTTCATAATATCCATTTCAAGGATATCCTCAGCCCCCAGGCTCTTGAGTTTCGGGATAAGGATATTGATTTCACTCTTACTCACAACTGTTTCCACAGCATAATAATCAGACTTGTAAAGCTTGGAAACAGTCGGGTTTTTCATTGCAGGCAGCACTTCAACAACAGCATCCAGTTTGTCCCCTGGCACGTTCATCACGATATAAACCTTGCCGCGCGCCTCAAGAACAGCAAGCAGGAGGATTCTTATCTCCTCGATTTCCCTGCGTTTCACAGGGTCGTCCCAGCTTTTCTTGTTCGCAATGAGCTTTGTATTGGATTCAAGAATCAGGTCAACGATTTTCAAACCGTTTTTCCGAAGCGTTGATCCGGTTTCAGTTAAATCCACAATCACGTCCACAAGTTCGGGAACCTTTGCTTCGGTAGCGCCATAGGAATAACGCATATCCACAGGTATCCCGAGATTATCAAAGAACTTCTTTGTCAGGTTCGGGTACTCTGTCGAAACCCTGCTTCCGGGCTTTATGTCCTTTCCTGTCCTGACTTCACTTTCATTCGGGACGGCAATAATTATCTTTACGTTTCCTTCACCCTGCTTGCTGTAATACAGGTCTGCAATTTCAACAACATCGGAATCTGATTCCATTACCCAGTCCTTTCCTGATATGCCAAGGTCAAAGTAACCTTCCTCAACATACTTGGGTATTTCCTGAGGGCGGAGTATCTTGACTTTACTGATTCTCGGGTCTTTTACTGTCGGGTTATATTCCCGGTCTGTTTTCCTTATCTCAAGGTCAGCCTGCTTGAACAGGAGAAGGGTTTGTTCTTCGAGACTTCCTTTTGGGAGTGCAATATTTATCATACAAATTCGTCTTTCTACATGAATTTCCTGATTAAAAGCTTTGCCGCAAAATTGGCAAACAATTTAACCAAAGCCTTCGTGATAAGGACTGTGCGAAAAGAATTCAGGAACCTTATATCAAAAGATGAGGCAAGGGAAATAATCAGGAATCTGGATGTTACGACGCGTATTGTGGACATGGGGCATGAACAGGCAAATGGTCGCATCCTGGCAGAAGATATAATTTCCGGTGTGGATGTTCCCCCTTTTACAAGGTCTTCAATGGACGGTTACGCAGTCAATGCACAGGATACATACACTGCATGCGAGGATATGCCAGTCACCCTTAAACCTGTCGGCTCAATCCATCCGGGTGTAAATCCTGATATTCATGTAAATACGGGTGAAGCCGTTGAAATCTCAACAGGTGCTGTCATGCCGTCAGGCGCGGATGCTGTTGTGATGGTGGAATACACGCACAACAAAGGCAGCACTATAAACATCCTGAGACCCGTATCCATTAATGAAAACGTAATGCAGGCAGGCTCTGACATCATGGCAGGGGAGCGGGTGTTAAAAAAGGGAACCGTTCTCAGGGCGCGGGAGCTCGGTGTCCTTGCAGCAACAGGGCGTTCAAACGTCAGGGTTTATGGGCTTGATGTCGGGATAATTTCAACCGGTGATGAGCTTGCAGAGCCGGGAAATAAACTCCAGGCAGGGCAGATATACGATATTAACTCATACTCCATATCCGCCGCTGTAAGCGAATGCGGGGGAACGCCGATTCGTTATCCTGCTGTCATGGATGATGAAACAGCAATGAAAAACGTACTTCAAAAAGCAGCTGATGAATGCGATATAATTCTGACATCGGGAAGCACGTCAGCAGGTTCAGGCGATATAATTTACAGGATAATCGGGGAAAACGGCACGGTTTTTGCACACGGCATCAACATAAAACCCGGAAAACCTGCAATCATAGGAAAAGTTTTCGGGAAAACTGTTTTCGGGCTTCCAGGATACCCGGCATCCTCGCTTACTATTTTCAACGAATTCGTTGCGCCTCTTATAAGGAAGATGACAGGACAGAAAGAAGAGAGCATGGTTATGAAGGCAAAGCTTTCAAAAAGGGTGCGCTCAGAAGTACGCAGCCAGCTTCTTCCTGTTGGCGTGGTAAAGGGAAGAGCATACCCTGTCGAGAAAGGCTCAGGCGCGATAACAACCTTATCCGAGGCTGACGGTTTTATCGAAATACCTGATAATGTTGAGATGCTTGAAGCTGGCGAAACTGTCAAAGTTACACTGTTCGGGAAACTTGAAGAGCCAGACCTGCTATTCATAGGCAGCCACTGCCTCGGGCTTGACACGCTTTTTGACCTTGCAGGTTTAAACGTGCGTGTTATCAATACAGGCTCATCCGGCGGGCTGAGTGCCATACGAAACGGCACGGCAGATATTGCAGGAGTACACCTGCTTGATGAAAAGGGTGAATACAACATATCATTCATGGAAGAATTCGGCATACATGATGCGGTAGTTGTCAAGGGTTACCTCAGGGAACAGGGACTTGTCGTAAGAAAAGACAGCAATATCAGGAAAATTGAGGATGTTACCAGTTCAAGGCTTATTAACCGCAACACGGGTTCTGGAACAAGGGTACTAACAGACAGGAAACTCAAAGAAATTGCAGATAAGAAAGGAATCTCATTTGAAAAACTGAAAGCCAGCATAAACGGGTACAATACAGAAGCAAAAACCCACAGTGCCGTAGCTGCTGCTGTCGGGCTTGGAAAAGCTGATACAGGGATTGCCATCCGCACTGCAGCCGAACTTAACGGTCTCGGGTTTATAAAAATTGCAGATGAGGAATATGATTTTGTTATATCATCAAAAATCATTGGCACCCCTGATGTAAAACTTTTCCTGAAAGCACTCAGGTCAGAAGAATTTAAGGAAAAACTGCCCCCTGGTATCCGGACTTATGAAAGGACAGGAGAAATAATACTAATTAACTGAAGGTATATCTCAAGCATACCTTCCCCTGGATTCAATCTGCTTCTCCCGCGCAATTATGTATGCAGCATCACTGAATGTCCTGGCATAACCTTTCTTGAAAGCGCGGATAAGTTCTACATGATTTTCATGTGTGCTTTTGAATGTCTGGAAAAGCACATGGATATCCACACCCCTTGCCTCCACAGACTTATCAAGATACGAGAGCCCGAAATCTATTAAAAAAAGCTTCCCGTTCTTTAATAGTATATTTGAAGTGGTAAGGTCCCCGTGAACAATTCCGCATGAATGCAGGCGCCCGATAAGTTCCCCTGTCTGCTCACTGAGTGCAATATTGATTATTTCCTTAAGCGCCGTTCCGTCAATATACTCCATTTTAATCTCAAAATCGGTTACGTCCCTTATAACCGGAGTCGGGACCCCGCACCTTCGGGCTTCTGAAATCAGCCTGGCTTCGGTTCTCGTCCTGTCCCTGCGGATACCCTCGTCAATCTCTTTTAACCTGTAGTGTTTCTGTATCCTTGTCTTAATTACAGTATTTCCTTCAAGTGCTATCACGGCTTCGGCGCCGTTTCCAATTATCTTCATTCAATTCACTTTCAACAATCTTATTTCAATTAAATTATTTGCCATCTGTTGCCAGATATGTATTTATGTATGGCATTAACTACATATAATCGGGTAAAGGGAGTGAAAAACAAATCCTATCCATAAAAACCTGCTTTTTTACCTTTACCCTGTGATCACAAGTTTAATAATCCCTACCTCCATGTAACCACAGCATCATCAGGTCTGTAATCCGGGTTCACCTTTGAATCCGGAATTTCTGTCCTGTATCCGCTTTTGTACATTAAAAGCCCGAGGTATGCTATCATTGCACCGTTATCCCCCATAAACCGTTTTTCAGGCACATAAAACCCAATACCCCTGTCGTTGCACATTACCCCAAGCATTTCCCTGAGCCTTGAGTTTGCCCCGACCCCACCTGCGAGCAGAACCTCACTTTTCCCTGTATGCGCAACTGCCCGTTCCGTTACCTCAACAAGCATGGCAAAAGCCGTTTCCTGGAATGAATGACAGACGTCAGGCAGCGGGTATTTCCTTGAGGCTTCATGTGCGGCAGTTGCCAGTCCTGAAAAAGAAAAATCCATGCCTTTTACCGTGTAAGGCAGTTTGATATACTGTGTAGCATGCTTCGCAAGTTCCTCGACCTTCGGACCCCCGGGATGCGATAACCCAGCAGACCTTGCAAACTTGTCAAGTGCATTCCCTATCCCTATGTCAAGCGTTTCGCCAAACACCCTGTAATGTCCTGCCCTGTATGAAAGAACCTGTGAATTTGCACCGCTAACATATAAGGCAACAGGGTCATGCGCAGGGGTTTTCCATATCCCTACCTCTATATGCGCAATACAGTGGTTTACACCGATGAGGGGAGCATCAAGTGATAATGCAAGTGCCCGTGCCGCTGTCGCAACAGTACGCAGGCACGGTCCAAGCCCGGGACCCATGGAGAAAGCAACAGCATTTATGCGCCCCCTTCTTTTTTCCAGTGTTTTCCTGATAACACCTGCAATATGGTTTGCATGGTGCTGGGCAGCCTCGCGGGGATGGATGCCTCCGGTGGGCGGTTTATATGTTGCAGTGTTCTCTACAACTACATCATCCTCATCAACAATAGCAGCGCTCAGGTTCCATGCAGTTCCTTCAAGTCCGAGAATCGAGATTCCTGACATAAGATTTTCATGTCCACAGTTGTAAGGCATTACGATAATAGTTTCTGGTATTGACTGCTTTTATTTTTATAGATATGGTATATATTAAATTATCAGTAACCTTTACATAGAGCGGTGACAATATAAAGGATTAATATAGAGGTGTTATACTGAATAAGCGCGCAAATAATCAATCCCAGGAAGAAGAAGTTACCAGGGTCCGCCTTCCCAGAAAACATGAAGGTGAAGTCCTTGCAACTGTCGAAAGCCTTCTGGGTGCTAATAAATTAAGGGTTCGGTGCATGGATGGTGTGGTGCGGCTTGCCCGCATTCCAGGAAAAATTAAAAAACGCGTGTGGATTCGTGAGGGGGATGTAATTATTGTTGTTCCATGGGACTTCCAGGATGATAAAGCGGATGTTATCTGGAAATACCGACCGCCGCAGGTAAACTGGCTTGAACGCAAGGGATATTTAAAAAGTTAAATCAAGGTATGGACAGCGACACGAAAGTTCGCCGGATGGACCGGAAAATCGACGAATTCCGTATGCGGATTAAAGATTCTTCAGACAGGGATGTTCTTGATAATGTTTTTGATAACCAGACGTTGATGGCGCTTTACGGTCTTTCAAAGAAAGGATATATTGACGCACTGGGTGGTACGGTAAGTACGGGAAAAGAAGCTAATGTTTTTCATGCCATCTCAAACAATGAGGATATCGGCGAAATTGCTGTTAAGATATATCTTGTCAGCACGGCGAATTTTAATGCAATGAAGGATTACATCCTCGGAGACCCGCGGTTTGTGGGGATTAAACAAAATAAAAGGGATATTATTTTTGCATGGGCTAAAAAGGAATTCAAGAACCTGAAACGGGCAGAAGATGCTGGTGTGAAAGTGCCGAAGCCACATGTTGTTACAAAGAATATATTGTTGATGGAATTTATGGGAAAAGACGGGCTCCCTATGCCAAGGTTAAAGGATGTGAAACTATCTGCCGGTGATGCACAGCATATTTTTGACAGGGTCATGGAAAATGTTGCTATTCTTTATTCAGGTGCGAAACTTATTCATGCTGACCTGAGTGAATACAATATACTGGTTAATGCTGATAATATGGAACCTGTTATTATCGATATGGGACAATCCGTGACAACAGACCATTTTAATGCTGAAACATTCCTGGAACGCGATGTTACAAATATTGCCCGTTATTTCAGGAAACTGGGAATACCTGTAAACGAGGAAGAGATGATTACCATTATCAAGGAGGAAGCAAAATGATTGAGCATATCAAAATACCACAGGAAAGAATTGCCGTACTCGTGGGACCAAAAGGGAGTACAAAGCAGCTTATAGAGGAAAAGTCAACGGCTACATTAAATATTGATAGTGAAACAGGCTCAGTTGAAATAATTGATCCGAAAGACCCGATTAAGGGTTTCAGGGCAAGAGAAGTTGTACAGGCTATTGCAAGGGGTTTCAGTCCCGAAAAAGCAATACGTCTTATTGATGATGATTTCCTGGTTTTTGATATGATTGACCTGTCAAATATCGCAAGAACTGATAAGGATTTGTTGCGCATTAAGGGACGGATTATCGGCAGGGATGGCAGGACGCGCAACCTTTTTGAGTCGCTTGCTAACGTGCATATCTCGGTTTACGGGAAAACCGTGTCGTTAATCGGGTACTCAGACCAGATTACGGTTGCGCGGTCTGGAATCGATATGCTTCTTAAAGGTTCCACTCATGGTCCTGTATATAAGTTCCTTGAGAAGAAGAGGCATGAGCTAAAGCGTGCCGAGATGGGATTCTGAAGTTCTTAAGAGGACTTTGTCCCTTCTTTCAACTCCCTTGCCAGCGCCTCAAGTTTTCCTGCCACATCCTG
>JACUTP010000072.1 GCA_014859785.1 Candidatus Methanoperedentaceae archaeon
TTGCTTCCTCTACCCCTGTTTTTTCCACGTCACTCTTCTTGATAACAGGTTTTTTTCCGGTTTTTGCTTCCTCTACCCCTGTTTTTTCCACGTCACTCTTCTTGATAACAGGTTTTTTCCCGGTTTTTACTTCCTCCACCCCTGTTTTTTTCACGTCACTCCTCTTGATAACAGGCTTTTTCCCGGTTTTTGCTCCCTCTTCCTTAACAGGCACCACATCTTCCAGCTTAAGGTCATCCATATTAGCAGTTTTTTCTTCGGCTTTCACTTTCTTTTTTTTCGTAAAAACCATGTCCTCTGGTTTTAACCCAAGTCTATCAAGATTGATATCTTCAGGTTTAATATCGGCTATTCCCGAAAGGTCATGTTCTTTCTGTTTATTGTAATTGCCTTCCTTCTTTAATTTCCTGAGGCGTAAGAACAGGATAACAGCGATTACAAGCAGTACAATATTGACAATTAAAAATAATTGCGCATCGGTTGATAGGTTAATTCCTGATTGCATGGTACCTCCGATTAAAATATCTCATACTACTCATAATGATAATACTATTTAATATTTTTGATGATATTTATATTAAATAGTCCCTACTCACGAACTGCAGAGTTCATCTCCTCAATACCCCATCCGAGAAAATCTTTGATGATAATGTAAGCCATCTCAGGCGGTATTGCCCCAACTTCCGTGCATATCAAATCAACATACTCTCGTGGCGTCACGTCAAAAGCCGGGTTCCTTACCTTCACACCAGGGAATTCGGCATGTTTCACAGTACTTACAACCTCACCCGAATCCCGTTCCTCAATCTCCACAAGCTCGCCCAGGATACTTGTCGGGCTGAACTTGTAGGTCTCTGCAGCAACAATAAAATTCGTCCTTGCCTCACTGGCTGCAAGTGCAAGCTGGGACGTGCCTATTTTATTGATTACAGAGCCGTTTGCAGTCACGGCATCCGCCCCGACCACAACAAGGTCAACATCCTTCATGAAATAACGAACCGCAGAATCCACAATTAACGACGTTTTTATCCCAAACCCGTCAAGCTGTTTCACTGTCAGGTGCCCCTGCAACCTGGGTCTTGATTCCGTGGCAATGACACTGATATTCTTACCCTGCGAATGCGCCTCTGCCATGATTGAAAAGGCTGCTGATGAATTACAGTGCGTCATTATCGTATCCCCGTCACGCACGCGCCGCGCACCAATTTCACCGATTCTTTTAACGGCATTTTCTGAATTTGAGATGAACTTATTGGCAAGTTTCACGATATCTGCCCTTGCTTCCTCAATGCTATCGCCCTTGTACCGCATAACAGACCTGACAGCATTCGGTAGCGACACGGCAGTCGGGCGCGTCCTGGCAAGAATCCCTGCCGCATGTTTCATCTTTTCATTAAACAAGGAAATATCATCGACGCCCAGGCGCGTGGCATAATCCCGCAGTTCAGCCGCAGCAGCACGTGCAATGCGTCCAGCGCCGCGTATTTCCATAGAGCGTATCTTTCCTGCCGTTTCCTCAAGCTGTTTCATTGTCCCTCCAGTAAGCCGTGTATTAATTTCATATTCACATGGGTTTCAATAAACCCTGCCAGTTCATCCATACCTTCATATTCATCCCTTTTTTTGTGGTTATATGTAAGACCGCGCCGCCTGAATAAATATCCAAGGAACGAGCGTCTTACATTTTCGTTATCAAACAAACCATGGAGATAGGTCCCGATGACAAGCCCGTCACTGTTCAAGCACCCGTCATCCCCGAACGCATAATTACACGATTCAGTCTCACCCATATGAATCTCATAACCTTTCACTTTTTCACCTGTAATAGAACCCAGTATCCCCCTGTCTGCCGTAATAGTTTTCTCGACCTGTTTTGTTTTCTTCCCATATTCCCCGAATAATGTGGATACCTCCAGAAGACCAAGCCCGGAAACCGAAACTGCACCCCCGGTTCCTTCTATCCCGCTGTCTGTGATTGCAGTGCCCAGCATCTGGTAACCCCCGCATATCCCTATGACAGGCGTTCCTTTCCGTGCCAGGAATATGATTTCCCGGTCCATTCCCTTTGATTTAAGTTCCTTTAAATCATCAATGGTGTTTTTAGTGCCAGGCAGGATTATGGCATCAGGTTCGCCCAGTTCACCCCGGGGCTCGACATAGTGCACCATTGCTTCCCGTTCAAGCGGCTCAAAGTCCGTGAAGTTGGAAATATGCGGAAAACGCACAACTGCAATCCTGACAGCTTGTGTATTCAGGATTTTATCCTGGATCGAAACCGAATCCTCGGACGGGATGTTCATATCAGTAACCGGCACTACCCCGATAACAGGAAGACCTGTCAGTTCTTCAAGCTGTTTTATGCCTGGCTCCAGGAGTTTAATATCGCCCCTGAACTTATTTATTATTATCCCGCAAACAAGTGACCTGACATCTACAGGAAGCAGTTCCAGTGTCCCGTATATGCTTGCAAAAACCCCGCCGCGTTCAATATCCCCGACAAGTATAATATGCGGTTTAACCAGGCGCGCAGTCCCGATATTAACAATGTCCCTGTGGTAAAGGTTAATCTCGGCGGCACCCCCCGCCCCTTCGATTACAATAACGTCATGTACCGATGACAGGCGTTTATAGGCTTCCCCCACAACAGACATCATGTCATCAATGGAATCGTAGTAATCGCCCGCTTCCTTATCAGCGCAGGGTTTGCCGAGGATGATAACCTGTGACATGTGCTCTCCCTTTGGTTTTAGCAGTACCGGATTCATATCGGCAGTCGGCTCAACTCCAGCAGCTTTTGCCTGGATTGCCTGGGCGATACCCATCTCCCTGCCGTCTTTTGTTATCCATGAGTTCAGGCTCATGTTCTGGGCTTTAAACGGGGCAACCCTGTATTTTTCCGAGAGTAGTCTGCAAAGTGCTGTAACGATAATGCTTTTCCCGACATGTGATGCAGTCCCGATAACCATAAGGTTCCTGACCATTATTGCCTCAGTTTTAACAAGTTCCTGTAACCTGCACATACATAAGCATATATAAGAAGGGAATAAAAAAACATCGCAAGCAGCGGGAAATCCAGGTAAATCGACCAGTCTGGCATCAGGTTATTTATTCTGACCTGTCAACTCTAGTAACGCGCAATAAGGCATTTAGCGGGACACCTGAAATATCGTCAATACCCTTCTTATCAATCATCACTGCTATGGAAACCGTTTTAGCCCCCAGTTCCTCAAGCACGGTTACCGCCTCTCTGAGGGTCGAGCCTGAAGTGACAACATCATCGACAATGACGCAGTTCTTTCCTTCAACCCTGGCGAAATTCTGGCTGATGGTGCCTTTAGTCTTCTTTGATTCGGGTTCCCATTTATGTTTGTTCGGATGGTATGTTGAGAATTCACACTCCAGTTCTTCACCCATCAGGCTGGCAAGGGGTATCCCGCTGAGTGCAACCCCTATCACCACATCAACATGTTTTCCGGTATTTTGCAGACTTTCAAGAACCAGGTCTGTCAGTGCACTTGAAATTAACCTTTGCCTGTATGAACTTTTGCCTACAGTGCTCCAGTCCACATATATGTCCTTTGGAACATGGGATAGCTCCCCTTTTTCTTCCTTCCTTGAATGGAGTAAAAGCCATGTGGCAGTCTCGCTGGAGACATTCAACTCATCCGCAATCTGACCTGGTAAAAGCCCGCTTGACTGAAGTTCAACAGCTTTCTTTGTAAGCTCATCAATTGTTTTCATAACTTGTCACCGGAAATAATATAATAACAATAGTACTTTTTCTTTGTATTTAATACGTTCTTTATCTTCCAAGATTATCTGGATATGTATGCCATTATCCCTGTTCAGGTGCAAACATTAGTAGATTATTTGTATTTACTGGCGCCATTTTTTTCTTATTTTCTTCATAGGGGAGCCGCATACAGGGCAATCGTCTCCCCCAGGGAACCGGCGTTTGCATCCGATACATTGTTTTTCCCAGATGAGGATGTCCTTTATTATCCTCTGTCCTGCTGGCATCACTTTTATCCCCAGATGGAGCGCCGTGTTCTGGATAGCAAAATCGTCCGTGACGAGAGTTGTTTCTTCCCTTTCCGAATATTCCAGTGCTTTTGCAAGGAGCTCAATATCAGCTGCGGAAAGTTCCTCACTGTCTTTTGTGGCATCGGCTTTTTGCCGCACCTTATTTAAAAAGCCTGAAACAGGTGGTTCCACCCTCGCATCCAGCAATTCCATTATAGTCCGGGCGTTTTCATCCTTCAATTCATCAACAACAGAAGGAACTGTGATGATTCTTCCCTCAAGTCGTTTCCCGATAATAAAAAGGGAAGAATCGGCGATATATTTCATCAGGTGAAGATTCTTCTCCTTAAAAACAACTATTTCGAATCAAGCTCGTTACCATATGCGGATTTTGGTGTCACTGCCCCTGCAATTGCCGCAGCAACCAGTGCCTTGTAGATATCAGCGCCAATGAAAGGAAGTGCCCCGAGTTCTATGGCTTTTTGCGCCCCTACACCAAGTACAATGGATAACTGTACAACACCAAACACGTAGATAATTCCAACCCCGGCAATCATGAGGATAAACATACTCCTGAAACTGCGCGCCTTTACGTACCTGTCAGTAAACCAGCCGATTATCACGGCAGCCACGATAAAACCGAAAATATATCCGCCGGTCACGCCTGTAAGGATGCCCATACCGCCCGTCATTCCGCTAAACCATGGCACACCTGCCGCACCAATACCTGCGTAGAATCCCTGGCTCAAGCCGCCGTACCATTTACCGAGCAATACGCCGGCAAGAAGGACGGCAAATACCTGCCCTGTAACAGGAACAGGCGTGAACGGAAGGTAAAACCTGAACTGTGCCACAAGCCCTGTCAGGAATGCAAACCCGAGGGCAAGTACTACTTTGTGTGCCACTGTTGATTCAAAACGCCATTTAAAAAAATTGAACGTTGCAGACTCGTATTTTGAAATAATATTTTCCATTTCATTCCTTAATTCTGACATGGTGTTATCCTATTGTAAACTTCAAGGCTTAATTGGGTTGACGGGATATAAATTTTGTTCCGCCCCAAACAAACTTCCAAAAGCTGTTAAATACTAAAAGCCTTAATAAAATATTGGAGATTTGCATGGAAATCACATACGTCAAAATAGATGTTCCGCCTGAAACAAACCTTATTCTCGGACAGGCGCATTTCATAAAGACAGTGGAGGATTTATACGAGGCTCTTGTTTCATCCGTCCCTGGTATAAAGTTCGGGATTGCGTTCTGTGAAGCGTCCATGGAAAGACTTGTGAGAAGCGAGGGCAACGATGAGGAGCTTATTAAAGCCGCCCGGGATAATGCCCTTGCAATCGGGTGCGGTCACAGTTTCCTTGTATTTATGAGAAACGCCTTCCCGATAAATGTCCTGGGGGCTGTTCGCAGTGTGCAGGAAGTGTGCAATATTTTCTGTGCAACTGCAAATCCTGTTGAGGTTATAATTGCAAGGACAGGACAGGGAGGCGGGATACTTGGCGTGGTTGACGGGATGGGTCCTGCAGGGATTGAGACAGGCAGGGACGTTGAAAAAAGAAAAGCATTCCTGCGAACAATCGGGTACAAGAGATAAATGGGAGCAGATTACCTGGAAGTAAAGGTTCCCGCAACATCTGCAAACCTTGGTGCTGGATTTGACGTATTCGGTATCGCACTGGATAAGCCGTATGATATAATCGAAGTTGAGAAAAGCGACATGCTTGAGATTATTGCCACAGGACGCGATGCACAATTCATTCCAACAGAACCTGAAAAAAACACGGCAGGAAGGGTTGCTGCAGGTATGGGGAAAAAAGTCAGGATTACAATTCATCGTGATATCCCGCTGTCAAGCGGTCTTGGAAGCAGTGCAGCACCTGCTGCGGGGGTTGCTTTTGCCCTGAACGAGATGTACGATATGGGTATGTCACAGGAAAAACTGGTGCGGCTTGCGGCAAAAGGGGAGAAGGTCGCATCAAGGGTGGAGCATGCCGATAATGTTGCTCCCGCCATTATGGGGGGTTTTGTGATTGTGCACAGGCAAAGGATTATTTCACTGACCCCTGAGAATATAGGGGTTGTTGCGGTCCACCCTGATATAATCGTAAGCACAAGACGTGCCCGTGCAATACTGCCGAAAAAGCTGTCGCTAAGGGACATTTCATTTAATACTGCAAGTGCAGCTTCAATGGTTGTGGGTATCATGAAAGAGGATATTTCCCTTATCGGGAAGAGTATGGAAAACAGGAAAATAGAGGAGTGCCGCTCAAAGCTCATCAAGGGTTACAGGCATGTCAGGAAAAGTGCTGTGAATGCCGGGGCTTCGGGCGTTACAATCAGCGGCTCAGGACCCACAATGCTTGCGGTTTGTGATATGGGGCAACGGGAAGATATTGCCAGGGCTATGGAAAAGGCTTTTTCGGACAGCGGGGTGAAAAGCGAGGCATACCTCACCACTATCGGGAAAGGTGCGGAAATAATTGGGTAACCTTTTAGATAAATAAAAACAACAGGTGACTATGATTGACAGGAAGGAAATAATCGAGGTACTGGCAGGATACGACCCGGCTAAAATTAAAATCGGGGTGCTGGCGTCCCATTCAGCACTGGACGTGTGTGATGGTGCCGTGGAAGAAGGTTTTGAAACGCATGCAGTGTGCCAGAATGGGCGGGATAAGACCTACACAACCTACTTCAGGGCACAGAGGGAGAACGGGAAACCTGTAAGGGGAATTGTGGATACTGTTGATGTTTATTCAAAATTTAACGAAATACTGAAACCAGAAAACCAGAAAAAACTCACAGATGACAATGTCATTTTCATCCCGAACCGCTCTTTCACATCATACTGCGGGATTGGCGAAATAGAGAGCAATTTCAGGGTTCCCCTGTTCGGAAGCCGCAATATGCTGCGTACTGAGGAGAGGGGGTTGGAGCAGGATTATTACTGGCTTCTTGAGAAAGCCGGTATGCCTTTTCCTGAAAAAATCGGCTCACCCGAAGATATAGACTGCCTTGTTATGGTAAAACTCCCGCACGCAGTTAAAAAACTCGAGCGCGGGTTTTTCAGCGCAGCATCATACGATGAGTATAAAGAGAAATCAGGCTCACTGCTGAAACAGGGTGTTATCACATATGATGCACTTTCCAGTGCAAGAATTGAGCGGTACATAGTCGGTCCTGTTTTTAACCTTGACATGTTCTATTCACCAATCGAAGAAGATATGAACAAAATCGAGCTTCTCGGTGTTGACTGGAGGTTTGAGACCAGCCTTGACGGGCATGTGAGGCTGCCCGCGCCGCAGCAGATTACCCTGAACGAGGAACAGGTTACGCCAGAGTACACTGTATGCGGGCATAATTCAGCGACACTCAGGGAGTCACTGCTTGAGAACGTGTTTGAACTTGCGGAAAAATTCGTAAAAGCTTCAGAGAAATACTATGACCCTGGCATTATCGGACCGTTCTGCCTCCAGACATGCGTGGACAAAGACCTTAACTTCTATGTATATGACGTGGCTCCCCGTGTTGGCGGCGGGACGAACGTGCATGTATCAGTGGGGCATCCCTATGGAAACACCCTGTGGAGAAAATCCATGAGCACCGGACGGAGGGTGGCTATGGAAATCAGGCGCGCTATCGGGATGGGTAAACTGGACAAGATTATTACGTGATAAAAGGTTAATGAGTAGGTTAATGTATATATTGTGATTATCCGGGCAAAAACTTAAAAGTAATGAGCATTCATTACGAATTAAGAGGTATTTGAAAACATGTGTTTTATAGATTCTTCTGTTAATGTTGACATTGACCCTGACCAGGTAACAGGCATACAGTATGTGTGCGGGGAATGTAAAAACAGGTTTAAGGGTCTTGGGAAAAATGTAAGCTGTCCGGCTTGTGGTTCGGAAGACGTTGAAAAATCCTGAATAACCAGATATGGCGCACAGGTTCGACATAAGAAAAGCCGTATTCCTATGAAAAACATTGATCCCCCGAAAAACGTGGGTGCTATATACACCCCCCGCCTTCCTTCTTTTTAATAATATATCCCGCATTGGCAAGCACATTAATCATATCCTGCTCAGTCATCTGAATCGGTGAGGAAGTCCGATCAAATTTGACAGGTTTTGATTTAATATTTCCGTTCTCTTCATACATTTCCCTGTTGATCAATAGGTGATGTAATATGCAGAGGACTTTTCTTGCCAGTGCTACTGCCGCTTTCTTAGTTCCTGTTTTAGCCTGTATTTTCAAAAAAAACCTTTTCAACTTCGAATTTCTGGTTCTGGATATGGCATGTGCGACCTGAACAAGCATACGTCTCACATGCTTAGATCCCTGCTTCGTAATACTGCCCGTTACAAGCCATGTGTGTTCGGTTAAGGGATACATAAAATTTACACCTAAATTATATATAGCATAATATAT
>JACUTP010000073.1 GCA_014859785.1 Candidatus Methanoperedentaceae archaeon
ATGGCTTTTTGCCTGTATTCGTCCATCAATATCCTGTATTCCACTGATTCCTCACTTCCAGCATGTTTTTCAAAACCGTGGATTATCCTGAATATCCTGGTTTTTTCCTGTTCAAGTTTTTCAAGGGTATCTTTCCTTCCCGTACGGTATTTTATGTATTTGAACCCTGAAAAGATTGCAATCAGTACAAGGAAGATAACGCCTGCTATCCCGTACCTGTTTGATTTACCTGTCATCTGTAAAGGGATGGTAATTTTATCTCCTTCTGCCAGGTTCTGGAATGAAATTACCTCAAAATCATTCCCGTGTATGGTTATTGTGCTGAACCCTTTTCCTGTACCGATTCCATCTTTCTTATTAACAAATACGGATAAGGATGTGGTATTATAAACGACTGCTTTATCAAACTTATAATCCTGGTTTTCGGTAAAAAGCGAGTATGATATTTTCATATCGAAACTATCACCAGGGTTAACGGGATTCATCGGGTCCATGAACACTGTGTCTTCATACTGGACAAGACAGCACTCCATTGCATTTGTTTCCAGGTTTTCGACACCTTCGGGAATTGATACTGCAAAATATGTATGGTTTACATGGTCGTAGAATATACCTGGACCATCGTTCCTGAATACCACAAATTCTGAAACTTCAAGATAATCACCTTTCTTTGAAATATAAATCTGGTCAATAACAACCCTTATACTGTAATCCTGAATAACGGATTTGTTTGTGTTATCCCCCGGTATTTCCGGGCTTGCGCTGGCTGATTGTGGCATGAGCGGGTTTATCAATAACAAAACTAACAGGAACCAGAAAAATAAGGGTATCATTTATCCTCCAATTCCAGAATGAAATTGCGATACTCCTCCTGAAACTGCCGCTCATACTTTTCTCTTCCTGGAATCGGGATTACACCAGGGTTCGGTTTTCGTGATACAATATACCCGACAAATATGAGGAAAATAACCAGTAATATCCCTGGAATCCACAATGATGTTTTTCCAATTCTATCAGGATGTGCAATAATCCCCTCGCCGTACCCTTTCTGCAGGGCAGAATAGACCTGTCTCTCGGAAAAACCGCTGTTTGTAAGATGCATAATCTCGTTCTTAACCTGCCGGGCAGTCGGGCAATCACATGTTGAAATAATCATTGCACACTCACACGGACATATAAGATGCCGGGTAATATCTTCTTCGGCTAACACAGGGTGGATTGATGTTATGAGGAATACCAGGGCACCTGAAAGAGACACAAGTGGTAATATTTTAATCATACTGTAACCTCCATCTGGTGCCCTGGAATTTATATTCACTTACACGTTTTTTATTCGCTGCGTTCAATATCTTCTATCCGGTCTTCGATAAGCTCCTTAACCTCGTTCCTGTCCATGCCTTTTTCTTCCCGCTCAAAAAGTTTTTCCAGTATATCAATATCATCAATGTGCCTGATAACTTCCTCAAGTTCGGGAACCGGTTGTGTGAGGTCAAGATTGGTGGCAGTGTCCTTTAGCTGTTTTATTACCAGTACTGCACTGTCCCTTCGTTCCTTTTTCTGTGCCATGTATTCCTGCTCGCTGACATTCCCGGAGTTAAACTCATTCTCCAGTCCCATAATGGATTCAAACAGGTTATTCCTTTCAGCCAGGAGTTCATGGAATGACATCTCCTCAACGGTTTTTCCGGATGTGTGGTTTTCTGCATTAATCCCCAATGCTGTAATTTCACTGTTTCCACCAGAAGGAACACCATTTTCACCAGAAGGATTGTCCGGATTATATTTAACTGTGAATACCTTTTTTTTCTTAAGAAGCATTTTCTTCCTGACAAAGGGGTACGAAAGAGCGCCTGCCGAAAGCAGGAGAAGTAAGGGAAGAAGAATCCCCAGATCACTTCCAGTGTTTTTTGACGGGACAAACCCTGTTATCTTTACATCAGGGGTCATTCCTGCCGGGATATTCATGAAATCCAGTACTTCAAACTCTTTGTCATTGACATTTACTATATTGCTTTCAGAAAATGTGCTTTCAAGCCCTAACCCGTTTATTTTTTCTGACAGGATGGAAATGTAATCCGTGTTGTACATTGTAATCCTGTTAAAAAATACAGGTTCGGATGTAGGGTTGAATCTGTAGGATATTTCCGTACTGTAAGTTTCACCTGGCATTAAGGGTATCATGGGGTCAATCCATGCCGTATCTTCTTCCCTTTCAAGACAGCACTCCATTACATCAGTCTGGAAATTTGAGATATCCCGGGGAGTCGGGATTGCCAGCCATGTCCTCTCAGGGCTGAAAAAAACCCTGTCGCCGTTATTGATAAACTGGATATATTCATAAACTAATATACTATTAGCGTCTTTTGACAGGACGATATGGTCGATTGTTACACCGATATTATCACTTTTGTCTGTAGTATCATACACTATAAAATCAGAACTTGCAGGAGCGGTTACATTGTTGGTGTAAGATACTTCTGCATAAACAGCACTGACAAAGTAGTTTTTACCTGCGGCAATATTTCCGAAAGAATATGTGCCGTTGTTACCTGAAGTTGTATTTCCTGCCGGTATACCATAAAAATCGTATAGATAAACAGGTACACCGTCAATGGTAGAATTGTATTTAAATACATATCCGTCAATCGTACCTGACAGGTTAAACTCCACAAAGGTGTCATCCTGGAGTCTAATATTCTCACCTGATGTCACTCCTTCATAAGTTACGTTGACCCTGTACTCGCCATTATCCAGGTTTTCGAATACAAACTCCCCTTCATAGCCTGTCACAGTACTTGCAACAGGTATAAAGTCGTATGTCACGCCTGTTATGCTGTTCTCATCACTTTCTGTCCCGTTAATCTTGCTGAGGTCAACTATGAGTCCTGCAAGTTTTCCGCTTTCGGAAATAACATTACCACTGATGTCCGCACCAATCGCTGGAACGGTGGTAAGGATAAGAATTATCAAAAAAATTAATAATTTACCTTTCATTGTTTTCGCTCCTGCTGGAATTTTTCATATTCATATTCAAATATTTCATTATCATCCATTCGTCTCCTGCTGATTTTATAAATCATTACACCTCCCACGATTATCCCTGCCGGTAATGCCAGCCAGACAATCCAGTCAAATCCTTCCTTTGGTGGTGTTGCTAATACTTCCCTTCCGAATTTAGCCTCAATTTCCTTGTATATCTGTTTTTCAGATAATCCTTTTTCAATCATTTCCCTTACAAAATACCTCATCTCAAGTGCGCTGTCCATATCGCACTCTGAGACCAGCATCGTACATCCGCCGCCTTCCGGGCAATTCAGGTTGGATGTAATATCCTCTTCCGTAACAGCAAGCACGGGAATTGAGAAGGCAAGCAGTACAAACCATGCAGCAATTATTCTATAATTCATTTAAATCCTCCATTCCGATATTCTCTCTTCTTTTCCTGACAGCAACCTTTGTTGAAAGACTGACAATAATCCCAAGAATCAATACGTAGAATCCTCCTATCCACATAAGGAACATCATGGGCATAACCTTGATTTTTACAGTTGCGCCGGTGGCAGTTATTGCCTGCGGTGAAAAATAAAGGTCATCAATCCCGACACGATAAGCCATTGGTTTAACATTGGTGTTCTCCTGCTTCGGGTAATAGTACATCAGCGCATTGGAATCCGAAAGAACAAGTTTCCCGTTCTTATACACATCAAATAGGGCTGCACTTACCTCTTTATTATTTTTATCATAATGGTCTATTTTCGTTAGCCTGAAATCGTAATCTCCCACGCTGTATGTGCCGCCGACCCTCATGTTGAATGTCTCTGCCTTCTCGTACACCACTGCTCCTGCGGCACTTACAATTATCATCAGGATTGCAATATGGCAGAGATATCCGCCAAATGTCCGTCTGTTGTTCCAGAACGCCAGGGATACATTCTTTGTAAACCCTTTATCTCCGGTTTTTTTCTGCCCTGTTACCATCCTGGATGCGGAAATTAGATGGGTGGAGATGACAAGCACGGTGCCTGCAACAGCAACAAACAGGGCATAGAAATCACGGATTCCAACCGCAAAGGCAATGACCATTGCACCTGCCGCTAACATTAAAGGTCTTGAGAAATTCCGTTTCAGGTTGGATAATGAGGCTTTCCTCCATCCGATTAAAGGACATATTGCCATCAGGAACAAAAGTGCAATCCCGAGCGGTACGTTCACCTGGTTGTAGAAACTGGGGCCCACCATTACCTTATAACCGCGAAAGGCTTCCGAGAGCAATGGATACGTTGTTCCCCACAGTACAGAAGACGCGGAGGCAATAAATATCCAGTTATTATACAGGAAACTCCCTTCCCTTGAAACAAAAGACTCAAGTATTTTCTTGTTCTTTATTGAATCATATTTCCATGCCACAAGCAGTACTGTTGCTGCAAAAACCACAATCATATAATAGATATAATACGGGGCCGTCACAGACTGCCCGAATGTGTGGACCGAAGCGATAATACCGCTTCTTGTGAGCAGTGTGCCATATATTACAAGCTCCCAGGTGAAAAGAATCAGGAATATATTCCATATTTTCATACCGCCTTTCCGCTCCTGTATCATTGTACTGTGGTAAAAAGCGGTCAGGGTAAGCCAGGGAAGGAAAGATGCGTTCTCGACGGGATCCCATCCCCAGAAGCCGCCCCAGTTAAGGACGGTGTATGCCCAGTAACTTCCGAACATGTTGCCAAGGGTTAATCCGAGCCATCCCCACAGCGCCCAGCGGCGTGCGCGGTAAATCCATGAATCATCTGAAAGATAGATGCCTGCAATCATAATGGCAAACGGGATAAGTACAGCAGCATAGCCCCAGAACAGGGTCGGGGGATGGAACCACATACCAGGGTCCTGGAGCAGCGGGTTCAACCCATTGCCGTCAACAGGCATGAAATCAAGCATCCTGAACGGGCGGGAGACTGTTAACAGCATATACATCAAATAAGCAAGGGTTGGAAGGATTACCAGCATTGCATGCTTTATCAGGTTGTCATAGGATTTTCCCCTGATTGCTATAATTGCAATATAAATGGATATCAACCACGCCCATAGAAGCAGGGAACCGTCAGCGCCTGCCCAGAAAGCAGCGATGGTATAAAACATGGGTAAATCAAGGCTGCTGTACAGGGCAACGTATTCATACTGGAAATTCCGTGTAATGAACAGGTTAAAAAGCCAGATTGAAGCAAGGGTCAGCATTACCCCGATAAGGACTATGGCTCCCCTTGCGCTGTCAAACATCTCATTTTTCTTTTTCCAGATACCCAGGATGTGTGCAATAATGGCATAGATGCTAAGTAGCAGTGCAATTGTAAGTACGGTTTCTCCAAACTCCATATTATCTCCTCTTTATGTTTCGTTATGTTCCCCGTGGTCAAGGTCGTCGCCATATTTTGAGGGGCATTTTGTGACGACCAGGGTTGCCTGGAATGTGTTATTCACAAAATATCCGGTCACGACAGCGGGGATTCCCTCCTTGTAACTACCCGGCATTCCGTCATTTGAAACAACTGTGATCGTGCCTTCGTTATCGCTAAGGTCAAATGTCAGCCTGGCTTTTTCTGGTTCCCATATCGTTGAGCCTGATGCTATAGTACCGTTTACGTTCACAAGTTTTCCATTCAAAGTATCCGCAATCGTTACAAATTCACCGACTTCATAATAAAAGGACAGTGCACTGCTGAAACTTACGGCGCCAAGATATATTATCAATATACCCACAACCCCGATACCAAGGATGTTTTTGTGTTTCTTGTCCATACAATCACCATTTTACAACCATATGTAAAAACCAAGTTTACAATAGGTGTAAAGTGCATATATACTTTACGTTGAGTGTAAAGTCTGATAGGAGGAGACCAGGCATAAAGGTATAGGATAGTTTAAAAAGAGGTGCCTGGTCTCTTATATTATAAATGTCAGTATTGTTTTATTTAAGTTTCGCTTTAAAAAAAGTAAAAAATATGCCGGATTTTTTATAATATCTCATCAACTGGAGTTTCATCGACAAAAATTTTTTGTAGAAATTTATATAAGAAATTCAAAACATCTGGAGAGGATATTCTCCAATCCAGAAGAAATTAAAAAGTCTCTATCTTTTTGAAATTTCTTTAACTCCTGTGGTATAGTTCTTACATCTTTGACACACAAACTCGGTGAATTCATGCAAGCATCCCCCGATATAATATTATATATTGTAATATAAATATTTAACCCAAACAAAAAAGATTATTATTAATTAAAACTAATCTGACAAAGTTAAGTAACATTAACTGTAAACTCAAATTTGATAATATGGATATAAATGTCAGGGTTTCAGCACTGGTGCATCCCACAGAAGTCAGGGAAAAAGTTGAAACAGCAATAACAAACATAATGCCGGTTGAACTCAGGTTGCAGGATTTTGGGATTCCCGGGCTTTACGGCGAGGGTGACCTCGAAAGCCTTCGAAAACTGCATTTGCTGTTCAGGGAAGAGCGTATTCTTGACACGGCACGAAGCGTTTTGTCAGCCGGGGTTAAAGGAAGCACAACTGAATTCCGGTTAAGTAAACAGGTAGCATATGTGGGGAAAGTGAATTTCCCTCCTGATGAAGAAACCCTTGGTTCAATACATGTTGAGATTGCGGCAGGGAGTGAAAACGAGCTTCAACTGGTAATTGACTGGCTAACACCCAGGACAATTGACGGCAAACCGATTGAGGAGATAGGGCTGTAATGGGATTTCCGGAATATAATGCTGCAAGGGAAGCACTGGTACTTTACGGGCAGCCTGTGCTCACATATATTCTGCTGATTTCAGTATTACAGTTTCTCGTTTCAATACTTTACCTCTGGAAGAAAAACCATCAATTCCATGACCATTTAATAAAACTGCTATACGTCAACACAGCCCTTTATGTAGTCGGGTTTCTGTTCCTTATCAGGTTCCACATACAGATTTACAACACGGTTTTAATCGAATACCCTCATTTTTTACAGGAGATGGTATCAGTACAAAGCAGCAGGTTTGCTATTCCCCCCTGGGTTGAAAACGAAAAGCTGTATTTCTGGACAATGACAACATCGGTTTTTGTAGTAATGATGCAGCGCAGGAAAGACATTGTGGCCTTTCTCGGCATAATACTGGCTGTTTTTTCCAGTATTGTATATTTCTTCTCAAACCCGTTCACTGACCCTCTGCCAGGAGTACACAGCGAAATAACAGGGTGGTACGCAGCCCTTGCATCCAGTGACCCTGCAATATACCAGACTGCAGGAACACTTTTCGGGCGCATTACTTACTACTACAATTCCACATACATGTGGATACATCCTCCAATGCTGTTTATAGCATACGCCTCGTTAATTATCACAGCAGCCGCATGTGTTTACATGCTTATCAGGCAGGACAGGGTTTATGATGAGATTGCATACAGGTATGCTAAAATCGGCTACATCCTGCTGACAGCAGGAATGCTTATCGGATACCCGTGGGCAATAGAAGCATGGAAAGACAGTGCATGGTGGTGGGACCCTAAAATTTCCGGTTCTATAATGATGTGGGTGCTTTACAGCGCATACCTGCATTCCCGCATATATGTAAACAGATACAGAATGTGGAAAACCACTGCCTACCTAGGCATAATCTGCATCCTGTCACTTGTGTTCACGTATCTCCTGACATACATTGTTCCAGGAATACATTCGGTGGTGCAGCCATGAAATTACAGGTACAAAAATACGACTATTATTTAATTATCCTGACAACGCTTATCCTGTTTTCCATCGGTATTGTCTGCCTTTACGCAATAACATACTACAACTACCTTGCAGTTGACCCGCAATGGACCCGCACAGGGCAATACATAGCTTTCATTAATACAATGGATTCCTACCTTTATCCCTTCCTTATCCTGCTGCTTGTCACACTTGGTCTCTGTATCCCAAAAAGACTGCTTGGCAGGGAGCTTGTCTTAAAATCAGGCACGGTTGTATTTATTGCCACCGTCATCCTGACTTTTTTATCAGGAATTGAGGTTGCACTGGGTTTCCTTCTTATTGTTATGATAGGCATACAGTTGCTTGTGCTCATACTTGTATTCAGGAAAAGCAAAGCATTAAGGTTCGAAAGAGAAGGTTACGTGGTCAGGCTTGGCTCTACATTGCTGCATCTTGGGATAGTTATTGTGATATTTAATTTTGTGAGCCTGGGGGAGGTTTCGTACCACATTACGGTTTTCTGGATGGGGACAATTTTCATCACCCTTGGAAATTTATTATCGTTTTACCCTGATAAAATCTGAGTAGTATTGGTGGTGTTTATAACCTGTCTTTGAAAGATATGAAAAAACAA
>JACUTP010000258.1 GCA_014859785.1 Candidatus Methanoperedentaceae archaeon
TTAACCATCGCAGAAGCATCCCCCATCACTCCTGAGATGATAATGGGCAATTTCGGGTATAATTATTATCTTGCTTACCTTGCAATCGGGATACTCTTCTATTATATTATCAAGAAATCAAATGCAGAATATACATTGCTGGCAGTCTGGAGCGTTTTTGTCCTCGCTATAATGCTGGCACAGAACAGGTTTGCGTATTATTATGCCGTCAATGTAGCAATACTTGTAGGACTGCTGGGTTCTTTAGTCCTGGACTTTTCTGGCTGGAAACGTTTTGATTCAAATAATGTTGTTGAATGTGTGAAAAATACCAGGATTCAACATATTATTTCCCTGGTTCTTGTAATCACGGTTATCGGGTTTTTGCCATCGAGTGCATCCCCTTACAGGAATACGATGGATGCTGCCCCATGGGGTGCAGTTTCCGGAGGTTATTACGAATGGTATGATGCCCTTACCTGGATGAAGGACAACACCCCTGAGCCTGATTTGCCGTACTACTCAATATACGAGAAACCTCCACGTGGGGAATTATATCCTTATTCTGGGAACGATTACGGGGTAATGAGCTGGTGGGATTACGGGCATATCATCACATACCGGGCACACAGGATTCCCAATGCAAACCCCTTCCAGGCAGGCATTGGGGGGGGAGCAGAGCAGCGACCGGGTGCGTCTACTTTCCTTATCGCACCTGCTGAAGAAGAGGCAAACGATGTTCTGGATAAACTCGGCATCAATGGTAAACCCGGCGCAAGATACGTTATAAGTAATGCTTACATGGCATATTCCATACTTACCGTGTTCGCAGAATGGGCTGAAATGAATTACGGTTACTACACCCAGGTGCAGACAAGCAGCGGACTACAGGTTGTACCAAGCCAGAAATATTACGATACCATGGTAGCAAAGCTTCACATATTTGATACAAACGGATTGAAAAACTACAGGCTTGTACATGAATCCACCCCAAACCCTTATACACGGGGCGGGAATGAGGAAACAGGGTATAAGAACGTGTACAATGTACTGTATGGCGGTAATCTGCAAATTGAAAATTCAGGTTACGTCAAGATATTCGAATATGTAAAAGGCGCAACTATCACGGGAATTGCCCCGGCTGACGTAACAGTCACATTAACAAACACAATTGTAACAAACATCGGGCGAACAGTTTCATACTCACAAACCACAACTGCAGTGAATGGTACATATTCCTTCACAGTTCCATATTCCACGCTCGGCCCGATCCCGGAAGAGACGCAGTTCGATACAAAACCAGCAGGACCTTATACAGTGACAGCAGGTGAGCTCTCAAAGCAGATCGATGTCAGTGAAAGGTATGTCCTTGACGGCGGAACCGTAACCCTTGATCTGGTGTGATAGCACCTGGAATCAACCCCGCACAATCAGGCGGCGCCTCCTGCGGGTTTGAGCCAGGGCGCAG
>JACUTP010000074.1 GCA_014859785.1 Candidatus Methanoperedentaceae archaeon
ATAATCAGTAATATCAGGATAATGTATTTTGTTACTTTATTCATTTTTTAAGTCCGTATTAAATCCTATAATCTTAATCCTCACCCTTAGCCTTCGTATACTTCCTCACCTTATCAGACTTAAAACTCACATCCACAACAACACCCTCGTTCTCAAGCTCAACCAGCAGCCTTCCCGCACCATCTACATTCATCCCGAGCGCCCCTGCAATATCCTGCGGTGTGAAATACTCCTGTGATTCAATAATCCCGATAGCGCACTCTTTCAAGGTTTCACGTACTTGCTCATTGTTAAACCAGAACTCATAATGCGACGCTGTGGGATTCCCTGAATTAAAAACCAGCTCGCCATTTAGCTCATAAAGATACAATGTAAGTTTTGGATGGTTAAACCTTTCAGCAAAACTCCTGTTCTTGTCATCCCATACATCACAAACAAGACACAGGCATTTGAACCCATTCCTTCTTACACCTTCTGCTTCCTTCTGAACCATTGCCGCGATGGATGCACTGTTATCCTGCCACCTTGCTTCCAGCATAAGCGGAATTCCTATCAAGCCGTCTGAAAGCTGTGCTGAAATACTTTTATTGCCTGTACGATATTCCCATTTCAGAAACGGGAAATAATCACCGGTATGCAAAACATCAGGCTCCGAAGATGCATACTTTGTATGGAGCACGTTCAGGTACAGTGTCAACTCGGATGAAACGGTATCCGGAACTTCCTGCTTTGCCGTCAGTAGTTGTTTTTCTTTTATTTCCTCAAAAAAAAGGTCTTTTAATTCTTCGGTTACCGAAACACGGTTGTTGATGGCATCTTCAACTACATCCATTAAACCCTTAATTGTAGCGGCATCCAGGCTGTCCCCTGACTGCTCAAGCGAATTAATCAAATTATCCGTACATTTAACCAGCAGTTCTTCACCTGCATAAAAATCATCCAGTGAGGCTCCCTTCCTCCCAAAACCCGTCCTCTGGACATCTGAAATTAAACCAGTGAGCCTGCTTCTTAAAGCTCTTGCATCTCTGACTTCATTGGTGGTTTGAATAAGCCTGTCTATAATGGTTCTGGCACTGTTCAGGTTTTTATTTATCGATAAGGTGTTTGCTTTCTGTTTGTCTTCAAGTTCGTTACTTTTCTTTTTAAAAAGTCTCTTAATACCAACCATGTATACCACTTACTCCAGTTTTACTCCACATTCATTGCAGAACTTATCGTTATCTACAGCTTCTTTTCCACAATCCGGGCACTTTCTTTTTGTATCGGCGCCAATGTTTGAGCGCTGGACTACGGAATCCTTAACCTGAGTGCCTATTTTATCGCCATAATGGATATTGTTGATTTGTGTCACATTGTTGTTACCAACATCCATCATTACACCCTTTTCTTTAAGAACATTTAACGCACGGGCTGCATTCCTGCGTACATGAACATTACTGTCAGTTAGCAAACTCATTAATGGCTTAACAGAAGACACGTCATAAACATCTTCTTTAGCAAAACATTCAAGTGCAAAAACTGCACTGCCTCTAACAATTGAATTACGGTCTGATAATAAGGTAATTAACGAGTATATTGTAGAACCATCCAAAACAACACTTGACCTGGCAAGATAACCAAGTGCAAAAGCTGAATTATATCTCACACGTTTATTTGCATCAAAAAGTAGACTTTCAAATAATTGTACTGTTTCAGGTTGAAAAATACCTTTTTTTGCATAGGCTCTCAAGGCAAAAACCGCACTCCATCGAACAATATCGTCACGGCTGGATGCCAACCTCATGAGTTGTGATATAGCAGATTTATCAAAAACATCGCAATCTGCCAAATCACCAAGTGCAAAAGCAGCATTATGGCAAACACGTTTATCAGCATCTGACAATAAACCCACTAACGGCTTAACTGCTGCCCTGTCATATATGCCCTTTTTAGACAGGATTGAGATTGATTTGGCAGCATCTCTTCGCACAGTTTTATTGTTACTGCTTAATGCTCTTATTGTGCGTTTTACAGTACTTTCATTTCTAAAGTTTCTTGACCGAATCATTAGATATTAACTACCGCTTTTTTCCGTGAACTGCGCCTGTATCTTTCAAGCATTACCTCAAGCAATCACTCCTTCGTAGGCATACGTATGCCCGATCAAGCGGTAATCTCTGGTAGAACCATGCTTAAGCTCTTTTCTGATCTTCTGCATTTTCTCGTGAGTCTCTTTTGTATAGTAGCGCTCGCCGCACTTTGTGCATACGCCTGCCTCCACTGTAAGTACCGCAGCATTGCAGCCACCTTTAACAAGCTTCTCTACTTTTTTCTCTATCACATCGCCCCCGCAATTAGGGCAGATTGGGATTATCTTTTCCATAATTTCACCTCTTCGCTTTTCTAATTTTATAATCAATCCACTTTTCCGAGTCAGGTATATACGCTGTTATAAGAACTGCAATTTTATGCCTTTCTGAATATGCCCAGACGCTATGAATGGGGCTATTATTTTTATCTTTACCGTATATTAAACAGCTTGGAAATGGTCTGTCGTCAGCGTAGTCCTCTATCACCTCGCCATTCAATCCTGAATAATACAGTTCATCATCATTAATTGTGTCGTTTTCCAGTTCCTCATCAGCATGCTCACTTATGTTTACAATTCCATTTCTTATTGCTTCATGTATCTTTACAATATCCATTGAACCACCCTATCCTATAAGTTTCCCCCCGCATTCATTGCAGAACTTCTCATTATCGCCAGCTTCTTTTCCGCAATCAGGGCATTTCCTTTTTGTATCAGCACCTATGTTTGAGCGCTGGACTACGGAATCTTTTACATGCGTTCCTATTTTATCACCGTAATGGATGTTGTACTGCTGGACTATGCTGTTATCGATATATTCTTTTACATTGACTCGTTTTTCAATTTGATCAAGTACACCATGATAGAAACCTGTAAGAGCCTCCTCTCTCTCTGCCATTATTTTAAGAATAAGTTTTGATTTCTTAGAACCCCCAATCACTTCAATTTCAGCAGCATATTGAAGCCCTTTAACTCCTTCACCATAGAATCTTGCAACGCCATTAAAAAGCTGTTCGCTTTGTGTTATTTCAGGATTGATTGCATACATATGCATATCTTTGATAATACGTGAGACCATTGTAAACAGCGTCTCAGCCGCTATATCTATATCTTTTGTACTCTCTTCAGCTTTTACAAGGTTACTGACTGCATCATGCCATTCATTCTCGCTTATTTCTTTCACATGAAGCATTGGACAAACTATGCTGAGGGACTTTGCCGGAATTTCAGTCTCACAGGTCTTTTTGGAAGAATAATCGTAATACACGACCTTACCGGATACCTCGCAATCCCCACATTCTCCTGTAGGTCTGATGTCAAATGTTACTGTTTTCCCCTCACCTGGCTTTAGCATGCCAATATTCTTATTTGATGTTGACAGCAGGAAAACGTCTGGTACGTAAAGAGTTACTTTGATATCGGCGATTGGTTCTGGTGTTGGATTTTCCACCTTGACCTTGTACTGGATTGTGGCACCTTTATAAGTAAAGGCTATTTTTATTCCTATTACATCATTTGTTGTGTCTGAGACAAATGTTTCTTCATTAAACCTGTTTTCCATTTCCTTATTAATAATTGGTATTATCTCTGGCTCAACTGCTGGTATAACTATTGGATTGTATTCTACGTTCTCTGTAATTTCAACAATTGTATTATCCAATTTTGTTTGGTTCAGTAATTTACGATATACAAAAGCGTTAGCAAGATATGTAAGTGGGATTGTAACGAATAACCCTACTATCAATGCGAAGAGTCCAATGATATTAATACCTATAAGTAATAAATCAAAAACGAACAACTCCCACAAAGCTCCTTTTGTAAGTGAAAAGCTCTTCTTCAAAGCATCGATTGGACCAATTTCCTTGTCAATGATAAAGTACGCATAGAACTGGAATCGGATTGCTAAAATAATTCCCGGTATAATCAACAGGAATAATCCAACATAGACCATTAATATGTAGAAAATCGAACTGATTAAATATTTTAAAAATAAAGGAGAACTTGAAAAGAAGTCTCGGAACCTTACATTTAAGTTGTCTGTAATTTTTATGGAAGTTTTAATAATTCCCATAGAGATAATGAGACTTAAAATACCTCCAATTAATATCAATATATCAGAAGAATTTTCTGTTACAACAGAAATAAATCCGGTTAAAATCATGATGCTTATGAAAAGTATCAGGTTTTTTTTCACTTTAATCCAGCCAAACCTTATTGCTTCATTCCTGGAAAACTTTTTTATTTTCATATTATCTCCTTTTTTGCATCAATCTCTGTAAAGTTAATATTTCTGTTACAATTCTGAATTTAAATATTATCTACTTGACTTTATCATCTGAGTTTTTTTCCGCAGTCTGGTCATTTCCTTTTTTCATCGGTACCGAAATTCGACCTTTGTACAACTGAATCTTTGACCTGCGTTCCGATTTTATCGCCGTAATGAATATTATACTGCTGGACGATACTATCCTGAATATACTCCTTTACATTAACCCGTTTTTCGATTTCATCAAGTACACCATGATAAAATCCGGTAAGTGCATCCTCTTTCTCAGCCCATACCTTCAGGATAAGCTTTGATTTCTTTGCGCCACCCATAACCTCGACCTGCGCCGCATATTTAAGACCTTTAACACCTTCAGCGTAAAAGCGCGCCACGCCGTTGAAAAGCTGTTGTTTATCTGTTATTTCAGGCTTTTGCATATACATGTGCATGTCTTTTACGATACGAGAAACCATCGTGAAAAGAGACTCGGCAGGCATGTCTATTTCTCTTGTGCTTTCTTCGGTTTTCACAAGGTTGCCAACTGCATCATGCCATTCATCCTCGTTTATTTCTTTCCCGCGAAGCATCGGGCAGACGATGCTCAGGGATTTAGGCTCAAGTTCGATATCCTGCCGCTTCCTTGATGCCATGTCGTAATAGTTCACCCTGCCCGAAACATTGCAGTCTCCGCATTCACCAGTGGGACGGATTTCAAAGGTAACGGTCTGGCTTGAATTTGGCTCAATAAGGGAGATTGATTTATCTTTCTCTTTGAGCAGGAAAACGTCAGGAACATAGGGATATACTTTGATATCGCTGATGGGGTCAGAGGTGTTATTTTCGATTTTTAATTTGTATATAATAGCGGCGCCTTTGTATCCGAAAGCGGTTTTGATTTGTACGCTTTCTCCTAAGGTATCGGGTACAACAGACTGTTCTGTTTCTATTAGAATTTGATTTGTATTATTGTAGAATGACTCTTTGTTTGTAAGTTCGGAGGTTGTTTCATTGAGGGGAGTATTACTGTTTGTAGGGGCACGAGTTGGATATTCACCGTATTTATTTATTATGTATATGTTGGCTAAATTTGGAATAGTTGGAACTGAAATGATTAATAAAAGATCCAATGAAGTATTATTACCAGATATTATATAGCCAAAAATAAAATTTAATATTATGGCAAGATAAGATAATTTAGTATATACTTTACTATTTTTAAAAATATTATAAACAATAGTAATGGCTGTTATGGAATATAAAATCTCAACCAAGATGTGTTCAGTATAAAAGGATAGGTTGTATTGTATAACATCAATAAGAATCACAAAAACAACTAAAATTAGAACAACACAATGCACTACCCCTAATAAGTGCAGTTTCCATTTGCTCAGGGTTTTCTTGCTTGTATTTGCAACACTATTGTCTACCATTTTTTCACATCGTAGACTCAATTAATCTTACTACCGCACGAACCACAGAAACTCGCCTGCATTGGAATCGTTGAACCGCAACCCGGACACTTCCTGACAGTAGAACCCGTTGTCACAGGCTTGGCAGCATCCATAAGCCCCGCATCAAGCTCCTTCCTCCTGTAAGCATCAGCGCGCTCCCTGTCCTCCACATTCATCATAAAGGCAACCTTATCATCCTTCGCCCGCGCCTCAGCCTCCCTGAGTTTTGCAAGTGCTCCTATCTGGTCAGGGGAAAGCTTCCCGAGCTCACGCCCTTCGCTGATAATCCGTGCAGTATCCCCGCCGCCTGCCGTTGCTACAGTCTTCACATACTCCATATCACGGGAATGCTCCTTGTCCTTCATATCCTGCTCAACCTCAAGCTCGGCGCGCATGCCTTTTGCTTTGGTAAGATGCAACTGCTCCTTCAGCTTCAGCGCTTCCTGTGCAGCCCGAAAATCAGCTTCATCCTCCAGCCGCTCCCTCTCAAGCTGCGCCTGGGTCTCTTTCAACGCCTGCTGCCGCCTGAAATCCTCCTCAACGGATACCGGTGCATGTCCGGCGCGTACCTCAGCCACATCAATACGCCCTCCCCGCTCAAAATTCCCTTCAGCCTCAAGCGTACTGAGCTCCTTTAACTCTTCCCCGGTTTCAAACTCCCTTCTTGCCCTGGCAGCATTTGTATAATCATCCCCAAGGTACCATTCTGATGTAAACGTCAGAAGCTCAATACCCCACATATCAAGCGTTTGCTTTAACTGCCGTTCAAGCTCATTCTCAATCCTTAACTGGAACTCACGGTTCCCGTAAAGCTCATCAACACCAGCACCACCCGCCTCAGGCTGCAACACACGTGTCAGCACCTCACTTTTCAGCCTGTTGTTAATATCCTCAAGACTCAGGTAACGTTCACCCTTATTATCAAAACTGCTGTAGGCATAAACCATCGAGAAAAACTTCTTAGTATCAGAAACACGATACCTTAAAAGACCCTTAGCAGATACTTCGTGCTTGTCGTTCGTCCACAGCTCCCCTACCTGCCAGTTTGAATCCTTGGGTGAGGTGTCCATCATGACAACCTCAACATCCTTAGAATAATTACCCGGACTGAAAAGTCCGCCAACCTTTACTTTACCGCTTTCGATAACGTCCTCAATTTTCCCGTCTTTCACAATTACAGCGACTTCATTGGGCTGAACAACAACATTCTTGCTCAACAAACCACTCATCTCATTCTTTGAAATACTCCGCGCTATACTCTGACTCTGTCGTGCCCATTTATGTGTTGATTTAAACACCCCTTTCTTTTTTACTCCATCCTTATCAACACTTCTTGAGCCATCAGGTTTTACATATCCCATTTCGGGATACTTGTCTTCATTTGAGTCTTCTTGCTCCCTGTTTTTAGAGTTGAACATAAATTACACCACCTTGTAACGTATAACTGCAAAAACTTAAGGATAATACTTATATATATGGTTTTCTATTGTATACAGTAGCAAACGTTGAGGTGGTTGCAATATCAAGCAGGTCACATCCCATAAGTGCAAGAATTTCAGAGGATTCCATACAATACTTAGATAAACTTGTAGACCTTGGAATTGCCATTAACACTTCAGAAGCAGTTAAAATCTGTATTAGATATGCAAAACAGAAAAAAATGGAGGAGGAATTATAATGGGACTTTTTAATAAGAAAATATCCCCGGATGAACTGAAAACCAAATTGTCTATGTATGAACAGCGCCTGAGTTCAAGAGAGAACGAGCTCAACCGTAAACGCCAGAAATCAAGGGAAGAAGCAAAGCAAGCCCTTGCTGACGGTAACGACCGGGAATACAGGGTTAAGTCCCGAAGATACGGGATGCTGGACGGTCAGGTCAACACAATCGGCAGCATGGTTGAAATGACACAGAGTATGTCAGATGTTATTGAAATGCAGCAGGGGTTAAAAGAAGTTGTTGAAATAGGTGCTGATATGGGCAAATACCAGAAGCAGCTTGGTATAGACAATAACCAGCTTGAAAGTGCTATCACCAATATCAGGACAAGTATGGAAAAAGTAGGCGTGGCAACCAGTATGATGACTTCTGCGATGGATGCAGCTATGTCCGGGAACCAGGAACTCTCAGAAGTACAGGATTCACTGCGAAGCGAACTTATGGCAGAACTCAGCGTAGATGGAGCACAGCAGCAGAAACTGGGTGATCAGATAAAAGAAGAGATGAAGCAGTAAACTGGATAAAATCTTGAAATTATCTGGTTACAAAAATGTATAGAAGGCTTAATTTAAGCTTTCTTACTTTTTCTTATATTTGGGCATTGCTGCGAAATTTTTATGAAATTATAATTCTATTTTGAAAAACTTCCCTGACGCTAAATACTTCCTATGTAAAAACTAAATTTTTCATACAGTATCTATGAACCAATCGGCTCATGAATAGTTTCACCCTGCTATCCAGAATCTTAAATA
>JACUTP010000075.1 GCA_014859785.1 Candidatus Methanoperedentaceae archaeon
GAGAACTGCTCTTCAAATTCCTGATGTGAATTTCGCCAAACGGACGAAGCGGTGATAATCCAGATGAATTCTGGAATATCCCTGTGTTCTCTGTGATAGAAAATCCCTCACTAACGGAACATCTATTCACAACTCTATCACGAACACCAAAACCCAGGGGAGTCAATCCAGGAGAGGTTTCCAGTGTCTCCATGTCCTCTTTAGCTAACATCCCTTTTCCCAGTGAACCAAAGAAATCAGGAGCAGGTCTGCCCTCTTCTTTCTTTTTCCGGTTCCTGTTAAAACTAGAATCTTCAATCATTCAACTTCACCTCGAAATACGGTGGTTTTCGCATATCCATTCCAGGCTCGTATCCAAGCTCATCCTGCACAGGGTTTGCAAACCGCCTGTAAAGCCGTGTCAGCGGAATATCAGCAGGGCACACATCAGTACACTGCCCGCACCCGATACATGAATCCGCAAGATGCAGGAAGCGGGTTAAATGGAACATCGACATCTTATAACCGTCAGCACGCGAGTGGTATTGCGTGCATTTTGAAACCTCACCGCATGAGCACGTGGGACACACGGTCTTGCACGCGCCGCAGTCAATGCAGTTCTCAAGCTCTTTCCTGAAAAGCGCAAGCCTGTCATCAACAGGTTCGAAGACCTTATCCTTCCACTTCCCTGCAAGGTCTTCCATAACGCCTTTAATCTTGCCGCGGATTGCAATTCCCTTCGCCTCTGGTTCTTTTACCTCAACCATTCCGGCATCAATGGCATTCTGCAACAGTTTTGCGCCCTTTTCGGAATTCACCTCAACGAACGTGGCGCGACCTGCAAGGTCGCCTGTCACGCCCCAGTTACCGCAGGCAAGGTCAGCGTTAGCCGGTATCTTGATGGCGCAGTACCGGCAGCTTTCACGCCGCCCGTATCCTTTTTCCTCAAGCTCGTCAATGGTTATGCCGTGTTCCTGCCCGTCCTTTGTCTTAAATATCAGCTTACCCTTCTCGATTTCCTCACCCTCCACGTCATCGGGCTTGATATTGTAAACGGTTTCAAGCATCTCACGGGTCACGGCAGGGTGCATTGAGCCTCCGCAGTTGAGTCCTATAATGAAGGTATTATCAAGGTTAACGGCATTGCGCTTTCCCTGCTCGATAATGGCACGCACATCACATCCTTTTCCCGGCACCGCAATTCTCATACCCTTATCAGCAATGAGTTTTGCAAAGTTGCTCGGTACGGAATGCAGCGAACCTGCAGAATTCAAAACCTCGTCCACGTCTGATGTAATAACAGGCACTGCTTCAAACTCGTTAATCTTCTTCAATACAACAACTGCATCCACGAGTTTCTTATCAAGCGCAGCAGCAAGTACTGATGTTACAAGACCGCCTGAACCCCCGCGCTTCCTGACCTCCTCGTTTATAGACCAGCCAACAAACACATTACCTTTTTCCATCACGCCACCCCCTCAGGTTTAAGTGGGCTCGGTCCTATTTTTTTGACTTCCTCTGTAACATCACGGATGAAATTGGCAAACTTCTCACCTTCGCTTGCAGAAATCCAGTTAAGGTAAAGCCGCTCCTTCTCAAGTCCCAGCTCCCTGACAACATCCTCAAGGAACTTATACTTTATTTTTGTCTTGTCGTTGCCGTTTACATAGTGGCAGTCACCTATATGGCATCCTGTCACAAGCACGGCATCAGCGCCTTCAAGGAACGCGTTGAAAACATGAATCGGGTCAATCCTTCCGGAACACATGACGCGGATAATCCTTGCAGTCGGTGGCTGCTGGAACCGTCCCATTCCTGCGCTATCCGCACCGCCGTAACTGCACCAGTTACAGCAGAAGGCTACAATCTTTGGTTCCCATTTGCCTGTATCAGGGGTTGCATCCGGACTCATGTCTGTTCCCCCATATCTTCGGAAGATTCATCCACGTATCCCCCCGCAGGGGATACGTGTGTTCCCGCTCCAGATGGGTAATCTGGGCTGGCCACCTCCTCGAACCTGAACACGTTCTTAACCTGCGCAATAACCTGGTTATTCTTGAAATGATCCTGTTCAAGCGCTCCTGTCGGGCATGCTGCTACGCATGTCCCGCATCCTTTGCAGAGTGCTTTCATAACATTTGCCTTGCCAGCCTGTTCATCCATCTTAATAGCCTGGAACGGGCACATCGGAATGCATACTTCGCATCCGACGCATACATCAGGATTTACAACCGCTGTAATGCCTTCCGTGATTGCTTTTTTGTTCTTCAATAAAATAGTGGCACGGCCTGCGCAGGCGCTTCCCTGGGATACCGCATACGGGATATCCTTTGGACCTGATGCAACGCCAGCAAGGTAAACCCCGTCTATTGTGGTATCAACAGGACGGAGTTTCGGGTGGGCTTCCATCAGGAAACCGTCAGTTGCTTTTGAAAGCTTGAGAAGCTGCTGTAACCTGTTTATACCTTCATTTGGCACAACACCTGTCCCCAGGACAAGCAGGTCAAACTCAAGATTCCGCATCTCGCCCGCGAGTGTATCCTCGACTCTCACCCTGATGTTGCCGGTTTCAGGGTCTTCTTTTACCTCAACAGGTCTTCCCCTCAGGAACTTGACACCGAGATTCCGCGCCCTGTTGTACGATTCCTCGTATGCCCTGAATGGTGTCCTGATATCAATGTACATGACAGTATGGTCTGTCTCAGGGCGCTTTTCCTTGAGGAGCTGGGCGTTCTTGATTGTGTACATACAGCACACACCAGAACAGTAGATGTTTGTCTCTTTATCCCTTGAACCAACGCAGTTCACGAATCCAACCCTGATTGGCTCCTTGCAGTCAGACGGACGGACGATATGCCCGCCTGTTGGTCCTGCTGCATTAAGAAGCCTCTCGAATTCCATAGCAGTGATAATATTATCATATTTCCCGTAACCGTAATCAGCCCTTGGCGCAGGGTCGTATGTCTTGAACCCGACAGCGCCGATAATCACACCTACTTCAACTTCACTATACGCGGATTCCTGCTCATATTCAATGGCATTGCTCTCACACGCCTTGGCGCAGGCTTTACAGTTGATGCAGTTATCGTTATCAAGTACAGCACGCAGGGGTACAGCCTGCGGGAACGGGACATAAATGGCTTTACGGGTTCCGAATCCCTCATTAAAGTCATAAGGCACTTCCACTGGACAGACCTCGCTGCACTTGGCGCATCCTGTGCACTTACCAACATCAAGATACCTTGGCTTGTGCTCGATTTTCACTTTGAAATTGCCCACATACCCGTCCACTTCCTGCACTTCGGAATAACTCATAATCTCGATATTCTTGTTACGCGCCACTTCCACCATCTTGGGACCAAGGATACAGATGGAGCAGTCGTTTGTGGGGAATACCTTATCAAACCGCGCCATCCGTCCGCCGATTGACGGCTCCTTTTCAACGAGGTATACCTTGAAACCCATATCCGCAAGGTCAAGTGCTGCCTGCATACCTGCAACACCTGCGCCAACCACAAGGGCTTTATCTATAACGGGAACTTCACTGGCTTGCAGCGGCTCAAGCAGTTTTGCCCTTTCAATACCCATGCGGACCAGGTCTTTGGCTTTCTCGGTGGCTTTTTCCTTCTCCCACATGTGTATCCATGAGCAGTGGTCTCTGATATTCACGAATTCAAGGAAGTACTGGTTAAGACCCATCTCTTCGATACATGCACGGAATGTTGGCTCGTGGGTTTTTGGTGAGCATGCCGCCACAACAACGCGGTTGAGGTTGTGTTCTTTTATCTTTTGCTGGATGTCAGCCTGTCCGGAATCCGAACAGGTGAACTTGTTCACAGAGGTGACAAGTACGCCAGGAAGCGCGGCAGCGTAATCTGCCACTGCATGGGTATCAACAACACCCCCTATATTCACTCCGCATTCACATACAAAGACGCCGACCCGCTTATCTTCATCTGGACTGGCATCTTTATTTACAGTATCTGAAACCTCATTCATTTTCTTTCACTTCCTTGACCGGGTTCTCGCCCAGGTTCCTGATTTCTTCAGTAAAATCCTTAATAACTTCTGAGAATCGCAATCCTTCGCTTGCTGATATCCACTCAAGCCTGAGCCTTCCGCCAAACCCGAGTTTTTCCAGTGCTTTTTTGGTATTGTTAATCCTGGCCTCTGCGTTCCTGTTGCCGTCTATGTAATGGCAGTCGCCGATATGACACCCTGCCACAAGTACGCCGTCTGCCCCGTCTTTTAACGCTTTCAGGATAAATGACGGCTCAACCCTGCTTGAACACATGACCCTTAAAATCTTGACAGTTGCAGGATACTGGAACCTGCTAACTCCTGCAAGGTCAGCCCCTGCATACGAGCACCAGTTACAGGCAAATGCCAGGATATTCGGCTCCCACTCACTCATACGCTCACCTCTACGACCCTTTCATCCACGGAAATACTTTTAATACCCTCTTCAAAGGCATCTATTGCCTCGCCTATTTCTTCCCGTGAGAAATGCTGGGCTGTTATGGCTCCTGCTGGACAGGCGGCTGCACACGAACCGCAGCCCTTGCATGCCGCGGGATTGATGCGCGATTTCATTGCGGTATAGCTTACCTCTTCTGCCGTGACAGTTATTTCTTCAAGTGCTGGCGCATTATAAGGGCACATGGTTATGCAGGTTCCGCACCCTATGCATTGTGCCTCTTCCACTACGGATATTGCGGCTTCGGTCTCGATAAAATCACGTGAGAGGATGGTGCATGCACGTGATGCGGCAGCACTTGCCTGTGAAATTGCCTCTTCCATGAGTTTCGGAGCCTGCGCACTCCCGCAGATGAACACCCCGTCGGTTGCAAATTCCACAGGTCGCAGTTTGGGGTGTGCCTCAAGGAAGAAACCGTTCTTATCAAGGGGAACCTTGAAAAGCTGGTTAATCACAGGATTATCTTCAGCAGAAATGAGCGGGGTACTCAGCACCACAAGGTCGCTTCCAATCTCGATGTCCTCATTTAGCATGACATCATGCACAACCACGGCGCCGTCCTTGACCTGAGGCGGTGCATCCTTATCGTATTGTATGAAGAGGACACCGAGTTCCCTTGCTGTCTCGTACAGTTTCTCGGTGACACCGTATGTCCTGATATCCCTGTATAGCACAAACACGTTTGCCTTGATGTTTGCCTTCTTTATCCGTATGGCGTTCCTGGCAGCATCCACGCAGCATGTGCGCCCGCAGTATTCCCTCTCCGGGCTCCTGGCGCCAGCGCATTGTATCATCGTAATATTATTCGCACTAAGGTTTTCAGCGAGCATTTTCTCAAGCTGTGCCTGCGTTACAACGCGGCTGTTGCTTCCGTAGTCGAAAAGCCCCACAGGCTCAAGGTTGCGTGCGCCAGTTGCGATAACAGCAGCCCCGAAATCAAGAAGTGTTTCCTGCCCCCCTGAAAGCACCGTGCCCTTGAAATTGCCAAGATGCCCTTCCACATCAACGAGTGTTGCCTCGTTCATTACAGTGATTTTATTGTTACCATATATTCGTCTGGTAAGGTCAGAAATTATCTCAGATGGCTTCTTGCCGTCATGCATCCCTGTCATGTCATTTAGCATGCCGCCGAGTTCCTTTTCCTTCTCGACAAGTGTTACTTCATAACCGTTATTTGCAATATCAAGCGCCGCAGTCATGCCAGCCACACCGCCGCCGAGAACCATTGCCTTGTTGATAAGTGAAACTTTCTGCCTGTAAAGTGGCTGGAAAAATGCTGATTTTGCAACTGCCATCCTCACAATGGATTTGGCTTTTTCAGTGGCTTTTTCCTTTTCCTTCATATGCACCCATGAGCAATGCTCCCTGATATTGGCAAGCTCGAAAAGGTAAGGGTTAAGCCCTGCCTCGCGGCATGTATTCTGGAACAGGGGCTCGTGTGTGCGCGGGGTGCATGAGGCTACAACCACGCGGTTCAGGTTATTTTCGGCGATTGCGTCTTTTATTACACCCTGCGAATCTGACGCACACGCATACAGCATTTCCTGTGCGTGAGTTACATCTGGCAGTGTCTTTGCATACTCTACCACTTCGGGAACGTTCACAACACTTCCGATATTAGTTCCGCAGTGGCATACGAATACGCCGGTTCTCTGCCCGTTATGCAGCGGTTTTTCTTCCGGGAACTGCCTTTCCTTAATCAGTGTCCCGCGCTCGCCAGAAAGCAGCGCCGCCGCTTTTGATGCTGCTGCGCTTGCCTGCGCCACGGTATCTGGAATATCCTTTGGACCCTGCGCCACGCCGCAGACATACACACCCTGAACACTTGTTTCAACAGGAGCCTCAATGCTTGTTGCAATATTCCCGAACTCATCAAGGGCAATGCCTGACGATTCAGCAATAGTGCGGGTTGAATCGGATGGGTCAAGCCCTATGGAGAGAATAACCATATCCAGGTTTTCAGATTTCACTTCGCCTGTTTTGAAATCCTCGTATTTTACGGACAAAGAGTTGTCTGCACCCACAATCACTTCAGGCGGGCGTGAATTCGCGTATTTGATGCCGTACTCACGCTGCGCGCGGTTGTAGAATTCCTCGAAATTCTTCCCGAATGCCCTTATGTCTATGTTGAATATCGTAATATCAAGTTCGGGGTCGTGCTCTTTTGCGATTATGGCTTCTTTTGTAGCATACATGCAGCAAACAGATGAGCAGTATTTCCTGTTGATGCGCGGGTTTCGTGAGCCGACACACTGGATAAAGCCTATTTTCTTCGGGACTTCGCCGTTTGAAGGTTTTGTGACATGCCCCTGCGTTGGACCGCTTGCGCTGAGCAGTCTCTCTAACTGGAGGGATGTGATAACATCAGGATGGTCGAACCTGTAATTTGTCAAAACTGAAGGGTCAAAAGGCTTGAAACCGGTTGCAAGAACGACAGAACCCACGTTCAGTTCAATTTCCTCGTCTTTTGCCTCATAATCCACAGCCTCGACACCGCAGACTTTCTTGCAGTTCCCGCACTTGCCTTTTGTGAGGTATATGCAATTGGCAGCATCAATGGTTGCAACCCTTGGTATTGCCTGGGCAAACGGTATGTAGATAGCTTTGCGCCTGCTCATACCTGCATTGTAATCGTCATCAACTTTTTTCGGGCATTTCTCTGTACAGTTGCCGCACCCGGTACATTTTGCCTCATCAACGTAACGCGCCTTCCTGAGAACTTTTACCCTGAAATCCCCTGCCTCGCCTGTTATGGATTTGACATCAGAGTATGACAGGAGTTCAATGTTCGGGTGCCGTCCTGTCTCCACAAGCTTAGGTGATAAGATGCACATGGCACAGTCGTTTGTCGGGAATGTCTTATCAAGCTGGGACATCGTGCCGCCAATACTGGGTTTTGACTCGATAAGGTACGTCTTGAACCCGTTGTCTGCAAGGTCAAGTGCTGCCTGGATTCCTGCAACCCCGCCGCCGACTACTGCTACCGAGCCTTTCATTGTGCCACCTCAGCTTCAACGCTTTCTTCTTCCCTGCCCACGGACTTAAGAAGTCCTGCGGTTGACACCATGTTTTTGTCAAGTTCAAGTTCGCCCTCGCCAATACCCATGGCAAGCCCGAGCAATTGCGTAAAATACAGGACAGGCATATCTATCACTGTATCCAGTTCCTCCTCTATCATTGCCTGCTGACCGTCAAGCAGCATGTGGCACATGGGGCACGCCACAACGATGCAGTTGGCACCAGCCGATTTTGCCTCGTCGAATAATTTTTTTGTAAGCTTGAATGCGTAATCCTGGTTGCTCATCAGGAGATTACCGCCGCAGCATTTTGTCTTCTGGGTAAAGGTAAGGCACTGCGCACCTGTAGCTTTTATAAGATTATCAAGTGATTGCGGGTTGTCAGGGTTATCAAACCTTGAAACCTCAGACGGGCGGACAAGAAGACACCCGTAATACGGCACGGCTTTTATGCCTTTCAGTTTTTTTGTGAATTTACCAGAGAGCGTTTCGATTCCCACATCATTTACAATAACATCAAGCAGGTGTTTGATAGTTATACCTTCATATTTTTCACCGATGGCAGTTTCGATCTTTTTCCTGAAACCCTCATTTTCCCTCATGGCTTTATCAGCCCGTGAGAGGTTATGCGAGCAGATGCTGCACGGTATCACAAGGTCAAGTCCGGTTCTACTGGCAAGCATGTTATTCCTTGCTGA
>JACUTP010000076.1 GCA_014859785.1 Candidatus Methanoperedentaceae archaeon
TTTTTAACCCGATCAAATCCACAAGCAGTATACTTACCCTTACAAGTACCGAGAACGCCATTCCTGTTGCTGCCGGTATCCCTAACAGGGAAAAAACCACTATCACACCGCCCTCCATTAATCCCAGACCTGCCGGTGAAACAGGTAAGAACATCAGTATAGTTATCAACGGGTGCAGAAGGAAGAAGGCAAAAAACGACAGTTCTGTTATTCCAAGGGATAACCCGATATTATACCATTGAAGAGCGGCAAAACCCCATCCTACCAGGTATAATATTAAAATGGCATCAATGCTGTTTTTTATCTGTATGCTACGTTCTTTAAAAAAAAACAGCTTTTCCGTGAATTTGTTAAAAAAAGGGAGTTTGTTAATGAATCTATATGTTAATTTTTCGTCATGCCATGAAATTATAAGCATAAGTATTCCAATAACCAGAAGAAGGGCTGCTCCTATACCGGCAGATGCCAGTATTTTTTCACTTATATCAGCTTTTTGTGAGATATACAAAATAGCGGCAACAGCTCCCGTAACTTTCAGGATTAATTCAATACCCTGCGGCGCGAAAATACATACCATCCCGTCAGTGATTCTGGTTCCAGCACTTTTTTTCAGGAGCAGCGGTGTTAAAAAATATCCCCCGCGCCCTGGCGTGATGTCGCCAACAATCATCCCGCCCATATGGGATTTGAATACTGCCGGGAATTTCAGGTTATAACCGATTTTCGCCAGAAGGTAATTTAACCGGTATGCAAGGACAAAGTTAAGGCACAGGTATGATACACAGGCAAGGAAAAAATTAAAAAGGTTTGTTTTCCTGAGTACGGTTATCAACTCGTTAATATCAAGTTTGTTCAGTATATATGCAATAATAACAATCCCTGCTGTTATTTGCAGGAAAATCCTGGTTTTGTTCATTCTAATAGCCTGGTATATCCTTGACAGTTAAATATTTGGTTATTTCCCCAAAACTTATATGTGCGAAACCGGATGAGTATATTCACTGAACTTTAAAGTATATTATGAACCACGAACAAGTTATTGCCCTTCGGAAAACATTTGATACCGTAAGGCAGAGACATAATATCAATGTTTTCAAGGACTTTGGGAAAAGGAAGAAGCTTCTCAGGGAAGCGCGTGAGCTGTGTGTTGGAAACGAAGTCATCCTGGAACAGGCGGTTGAAAACCTTCGAAAAAACGGAATAAAAGTCCATCTCGTTAATGGAAAACAGGAAGCGATATATTCCATCCTTTCAGAAATCGGGGATGAAAAACTTGTTGTAAAGTCAAAGTCCAATGTTACAAAGGAACTTGGATTAACAAAAGCCCTCGGGCGCAAAGGGGTGGAAGTTGTTGAGACTGATATAGGTGACAGGATAATGCAGCTTCTCGGATCAGCGCCGTCACATCCGACTGGTCCTGTATCGCACCTTTCTGCAAAAGAGATAGCAAGAGGACTATCAGTTCATTACAATAAACACATAAATGACAACCCTGACGAGATTGTAAAAATCGTCAGGGAAGATGTCATATCAAGTATTGCGAATTCTAAAGTCGGAATCACAGGAGCAAATGCAATAACACTGGAAGAAGGCTCAATTGTCCTGACACATAATGAAGGCAATATCTCCGAGGTCATGAAACTGGATAAGCACATTGTTGTTACATCCATTGATAAGCTCTATCCAGATATCGAATCTGCTGTCAATATGCTGAAGATTCTCTCCTATAATGCCACTGGTTCTGTAATCCCGTCTTTTGTTGAAATCATAACAGGTGTGAGTAAGACAGCCGATGTTGAGAAAAAGTTCATAAAAGGGGTTCATGGCTCATCAGGAATTACCGTAATCCTTGTTGACAACAAACGTAGCCAGCTTGCACGTAACGGTTTCAGGGATATACTGTACTGTGTGGGATGCGGCAACTGCCTGCTGTATTGTCCGATGTATAATACGATTGGCAATGACTATGCAGAGGAGAACTACCTTGGCGGCAAGGGGCTTGCTTACCAGTCAATTTATAATGATGAGGTAAACGGAAAACTGAAACTATGCCTGACCTGCGGGAAATGCCGGGAAAACTGCCCGCTTGAACTTGATATTCCCTCAATGGTACGGAAAATAAGGAGTGATGGTATTTCTTCCGAGGTTTATTATTTCCTGAACGCACATATGATATGGATATATTACCAGACCTTGCTGAGATTAAAAACCTTGAAAAAATTGTGATGCACCGACCGGGATTTGAACCCGGGTTTTGAGCTTGGAAGGCTCAAGTCATAGCCGCTAGACCATCGGTGCATGGCTACTGCCCAGAGTGATTATAATCATGTAATAAACTGGTAATAGCTGTATTAACGTGATAATAATATCATGGGGAATATTGCTTTAGATACCTATATTACTTTAAAAATGTTGCGTATTGGCAATAGATTTTACCATAAACGAAACGGTAATGAGAAGTTTTATAATCTATTGTGTTGTGAAAGCGTTATATCCCTTTGTATAACAGTTATCAGCTACAAAAACGGGCCCGTGGTCTAGCAGGTTATGACGTCGCCTTGACATGGCGGAGGTCCTGAGTTCGAATCTCAGCGGGCCCACTTATTTTCCAGAGGGGATTTTTAATTTTTCCAGGGATACCGTGATTCATCCAAACCTATTTAACCGATTAAAAATCTAACAAAGGCTCCCTGAGGATACGATGCACTTAATAATAACAGAGAAACATGACGCAGCAAAAAGGATAGCAGCCATACTATCCGACAATAAACTAAAAAGAGAACGCCTAAGCGGTGTTGATACCTACGAATTCGACGATAAGACCGTAATGGGACTCTCAGGCCACATTGTCGAGGTGGATTTCCCTAAAGAACACAACAACTGGCAAAAAACCGACCTTCGCGACCTCATCCACTCAAAAGTGGAAACAAAACCCACACAAAAAAACATCGTAACAGCCCTCAGGAAACTCGGGAAAGAGGCAGACAGGATAACAATAGCAACTGACTACGACCGTGAAGGCGAACTAATAGGTGTCGAAGCTTTAAACATAATAAAAAAAGTAAACCCTGAAATACCGGCAGACAGGGTACATTACAGTACAATCACAAAAACCGACATAATAAAAGCCTTCTCAAACCCCACAAAAATCGATTTCAACCTTGCAGCAGCCGGGGAATCAAGACAGGTCATAGACCTTGTATGGGGTGCTGTCCTCACGCGTTTCGTTTCCCTGAGTGCGGGAAGGCTGGGTAAAATGTTCCTCTCAGTAGGAAGGGTGCAATCACCGACACTTGCCCTCATAGTGAACAGGGAAAAGGAACGTGACGTATTCATACCTGTCCCGTACTGGGAGCTCTACGCAACGCTTGTTAACGGCGGGGAATTCACAGCTAAGCACGCAAAAGGGCGTTTCCTTGACCTGGGGGAAGCCGAAACAACTAAAGAAAAACTCGGAAAAACCGGGGCTGTCAAAACCGTAAAGCTCGGGAAAAGGTCAGAGCGCGCTCCCACGCCATTTAATACCACGGAATTCTTAAGAGCGGCAAGCGCTGTCGGGATAACGGCATCCAATGCCATGCGGATAGCAGAAAGCCTGTACATAAACGGTTTCATCTCATACCCCCGTACCGACAACACTGTGTATCCCGCATCACTTGATATAAAAGGAATAATAAGCTCTTTCCTGGATACGGAATTCCACAAAGAAGCTGAAAAACTCCTTGCTGGAAAACTCGTACCGACAAGGGGTAAGAAGGAAACGACAGACCACCCGCCGATCCATCCTGCAACACCTGTTAAGAGGAGCCAGTTAAAGGATGACCAGTGGAAGATATACGAGCTTGTTGTACGGCGGTTTTTTGCAACGTTTGCAGAACCCACAGAATGGGAAACCGTTGCAGTAACAGTGGATATAAGCGGGGAGGATTTCAGGGCAAACGGTGCAAGGCTCATTGAAGAAGGATGGAGGTATTACTACTCATATAACAAACCCGATGACAGGCTGCTGCCCGAACTGCGGGAAGGGCAGCTCCTGGATGTGAAAGAAGTGGAGCTTGCCAGCAAGGAAACACAGCCCCCTCCAAGGTACGGGCAGGGGCATTTGATCAAGATTATGGAAGAACTCGGTCTCGGGACAAAATCCACACGTCATGAGACAATAGCAAAACTTTTCAGCAGGGCGTATGTCCACGGCAATCCGATACAGCCCACAAAAACGGCGTATGCTGTGATTGAGGCACTGGAAAAATATGCAAACACCATCACGAAACCTGAGATGACAGGCAAGCTTGAGCAGGATATGGACAAGATAGCAGAAGGCGCCATTACCGAGGATTACGTGGTTAATGAATCAAGGGAGATGCTTGACACCGTATTTAAAGACCTTTCAAAGAACCAGGAAGGCATTACCGACTCCCTGAGGGCAGGGCTTCGCGAAGACCGTATTATCGGCACGTGCCAGAAGTGTTCCTCAGACCTTATAATACGAAAGTCAAAGAAAGGCTCAAGGTTTATCGGCTGCTCAGGTTACCCGGACTGCGAGTTTTCCCTCCCCCTCCCGCCGAAGGGGCAGATTGTTGTTACTGATAAGCTGTGTAATGAACACGGGCTTTACCGTATAAAGATAATTAATAAGGGAAAACGTCCCTGGGATATTGGGTGTCCCCACTGCAACTTTATCGAGTGGCAGAAGAAACTTGAAGAAGGAACAGTAGAAAAAAAGGAAAAAGTTTCCCGTAAAAAAGCAGGAAAATAGACTTTTCGTCGTTTGCTACCGTGCCCTGATGATTATGCGGAAGTTTTTACCTTCGTTTTCCATACTCACGATTTCATGATTGTGAAGTTTACTCCATTTCGGAATGGTTTCTTTTGCGGTCAGGTCGTCTGCAATAATCTCGATTTCTTCTCCGGGTTTCATTTCCGATATCTTGCGTTTTGCGTAAAAAAGCGGTAAAGGACAGACTTTGCCCCTTACGTCAAGTTTTTCCATGTAACTGCATTAGTTTTTGATGATATTTCAAGTTTCCTAAAAATGAGTGAAATGACGAATTTGTCCTGTCCTGTACGAAACAGATATTAACCTGAAAGTAGAATCTATAATATGGGAACATATTATGAAAGGGGGAAAAATATCCGGGATATTTAACAGTATCCTTCTTGACCTCAAGAACGTCAAGGGAGTGAAAATGCTCGAACTTGCAGGAAGGGATGGCTTCCCGATAGGTGATTCCAGGAGCAACGATTCCGAAACATTAACCCTTATGTCTGCAGCGATTTTAAAGGCAGCAGAAAACATCACATCTAAATTAGGAAATGGGCACCCCAACCATGTGATAGTGGATTATGACGGGGGGAAGATTATTGCGGTTAATGCCGGGCAAAAGGCACTGATTTCGGTACTTGCTGCAAAGGATGCCGCCCTTGAACCAATCCTCAGCGAGCTTGAGCGTACAGCAGGGAAGATTAAGGAAATTATCTAACAGGATATACCGAACTGACGGTTTAAGGGATAAAAGTTAAATCCAGGCGAACGTATTGGAACACATGGCAGTATCACTCGCACTTGCAGGAAAACCAAACTGTGGGAAATCAACGTTTTTTAAAGCTGTTACTATGGCAGACGTTGAGATTGCGAATTATCCTTTCACAACCATTGATGCCAACCACGGCGTGGCATACGTAAGAACACAGTGCCCGTGCAGGGAGCTTGAACTTGAGTGCGGCAGATGCAGTGAAGGTGTACGGTTCGTTCCGATAGAGATGATAGATGTTGCAGGTCTTGTCCCTGATGCGCATAAAGGGCGCGGTCTGGGGAATGCGTTTCTTGATAACCTGAGGCAGGCAAAGGCGATAATCCATGTAATTGATGCCTCCGGAGGGACTGATATCGAGGGAAATCTCGTGGATACCGGTACTCATGACCCGCTTGACGATATAGGATTTCTGGAAAACGAGATAACAATGTGGATTTTCGGTATCCTGAAGCGGAACTGGGAAAGACTTGCACGAAAAGTCCAGTCAGAGGGTTCAAAACTTGAGACAACGATTGCGAACCAGCTTGAGGGTGCGGGTGTTACAGAAATACATGTGAGAACGGCGTTGTCGAAACTGGAGGTGGCGCGTGACAAACCAGCTTCCTGGACAAATGAGCAGATGATTAAACTTTCTGATATACTGCGGGAAGAGAGCAAGCCTGTTATAATTGCTGCGAATAAGATTGATATTGCACCACCAGGGAATGTCTCGAAGTTGAAAGAGATAGGTGCCGTTCCTGTAAGCGCGGTATCCGAGAGCGCGCTTCGTCTTGCGGATAAAAGCGGCGCGATAAAGTACATTCCTGGAGATGATGATTTTAAGGAATCCCCCGGGCTTAACGAGGCGCAGAAGAAGGCGCTTTCAAAACTGCGCGCATTATTGAAGGAAAACGGCGGTACAGGTGTACAGAAGTGTGTTAATGAAGCTGTTTTCGGTCTTCTTGATTTGATTGTTGTGTATCCTGTCGAGGATGAGAATAAGTTCACTGATAAGAACGGGCGAGTGCTTCCTGATGCCTTCCTGCTGAAAAAGGGCAGTACGCCCAAAGACCTTGCATTTATGGTGCATACTGATATCGGTAAGGGATTCCTGTATGCAGTGGATGCGCATACGAAGATGAGGATGGGAGAAAAGCATGAGTTAAAAAGCGGAGATATTGTGAAGATTGTGGCTGTGAAGTGAAGTGTTAAGAATTTGTATTTGCAAAGATTTTTTCCAAATCATCCATGTCGAGAAGCAACATATTTTCGGTATTTGCATAGTCAATTGCGGTTTTTGTAAATCCTGATTTTGATATTACTACATAATATTCCGTCTTTTTATTATTGAACCAATCAACAAACTTCGCTTTTTCTTTAAGTTGTTTCAGAACTTCAGGACTCGTTTTCGCAGATTGCCATTTACATTCACATAAACAAATCTCCTTTGTTTCTTCATTCATGGCAATAATATCTATTTCACGGTTTTTGTTCCACCAACCCCCAATTTTCTTAAACCTGAACGGAAGTTGTCCCTGTTTGTTCATCTCTATAAGTGCTTCCTTGCATATTTTTTCGAATTGTCTTCCGATAAAAGAATTAAGGTCTTTTCCGATAATGGACATTACCTCTTCGGTTTCGCCTCGCTCGATATCAGGTCGGTTGGGATAAACAAACCTGAACCAGAATGAAAAGAAATTATCGCTGAATTTGTATCTTGTATCCCGTGTGCGTTCCTTATTAGTATCGACAGGATGGTTTTTTTCGACTATGTGGAGTACTGAAAGAGTATCAAGATATTTGGAAACAAGGGTTTTATCAAGCTGCGTATAGTTCACAATTTCACCGGATTTCGTGTTCCCAAAACTGATTGCTTTTAATATCAGGAAATAGTTCCTTGGCTCACGAAGTTCTTCTTTTAACAAAAACTCGGGTTCGATATGCAGGAAGTTACCTTTTTCTATTATCTTATCCTGTATGTTTTCCATTAGTGTTTTTGTGTCATCGAATTGTTTCAGGTATTGTGGAATCCCGTCAAGGATGGCATACGCAACCACCTGCTCTTCCAGTCTGTAATTGGGTAAGAATTTAATAGCGTCTTTGAATTCCAGCATTTCTACCATCCACTGCCCTGTCCTCCTGCCGTATAACGGGTTCTTGTAGCCCATCAGGGTTTCCATCATGGAAATGGAAGAGCCGCAGATAATAAGGAATATGTTTGTGTTTGCAAGTACCTCGTCCCATATTTTCTGGAAAATCGAGGGTATTGCGGCATTGGATTCCATAAGATACTGGAACTCGTCTATTACAAAAACAACCCTCTCACTGGTTTTTTTTATAAATTCTGAAAAAAGCTCAAAATAACTTCCAAGGCTTGCTTTTTCAAATAGCGAGTCGTTGAGGTATGCGCCCATTCTTTTTTGCATCTGCCCGAGGGATTCCCTTTCAACCTGCCTGTCAGCCATGAAATACACAGAAGGCTTGTCTTTTATGAATTGTTTTATGAGCTCTGTCTTGCCAACTCGGCGCCTGCCGTAAAGTATGATGAATTCTGGTGAGCCCGATGAGTACCTTTTGTTTAGGAAGTCCAGTTCT
>JACUTP010000259.1 GCA_014859785.1 Candidatus Methanoperedentaceae archaeon
TGGATTGGATTTTCTCCTAAAAATACTTAATCGACAATAGATAATGTTATTTATGGAGAATGCTAATACTGAAAAGAGTGGATTATGAAAATTAAAATATTTATTACATTTGTTCTGATTATCCTGGCATCCCTGTTTTCCGGGTGTATCGGGGAAACGCCAGAGGAGACACCTGTCCCGACAGATATACCTGTGGAAACAGAACAACCCACCCCAATACCGACCATCCCATCACCCACCCCTACACCTGCTGTGGAACTTCAAACCACCTATATAGTCTGGGTCGATGGTTATTATGGGTTTTACAGGGTTATGGCTTTCAGGGGTAATCTTCCCGTTGATTTGCCTCCTGACTTTAATATACTCAATATTTCAATCAATGCAGGAGATAACGTCACGTGGATGAATGATGATTCCAATGATTTTCCCCTTACTCTTGTAAGTAATGAAGGGCTGTGGACAGGGCGGACAGGTTATATGCGCTGGCAGGGTGACCTATTTGAGTATACGTTTAATGAGAGCGGAACCTACACATTTTCCATTTTAGAGGAGCCCCGTATCAGCAACCAGACAATCAATGTAATTTCGTAAAAGGTACATGACCTGAAATCCTGGTTTTTGATAAATCAGAGGTTAATTTCCACGCCGTACACCTTTTCAGGATTGTCTTTGTGGAGCTTCCAAAAAACCTCCTCTCCGCACTCAGGTATTAATTGTTTTGTCCTTCGCGGGACGGTTTTTGGTCCGAGGACTGAGCCCGGGCGTTTGAGGTCGTCGATGTAGTCGGTTTCCATCATGAAGCGCGTGCCTTCTGCGAGTGCTTTCCGGATTGCATTCTCACCTGCAAGCACGCTTGGGAAAATACCGTGTTTTTCGCATATTTTTATCATTGGCGGGGCAAAGTGCTTTATGACTTTTTCCGGCGCAAGTCCTGCACTCCGTGCGATTCCTGCAATTTCTGAGAGCCCTTCTTCTGTTGCACTTTCGGTATGAAGCTGGACAGCACAACCAGCGTCTTTTGCAAGTTCGAAACTGTACTGCATGATGTCGTTTGAGGCATTCCACAGTTTCGGCTCGACTTCATAGTGGGGACGCCCTGATTTCAGCCCGGTGGCATGACCCTTTTCCACGTATCCGGTTGCTATTCCAAGCCCGCCTTTCATTACCTCGATGGTTTTGTCAAGTCCGAGCCTGCCGTAGTATTTTGTGAGTTCGGCAGGATGTACGCCCAGAATAACGAAGACCCTGACTTTTACCTCGTCTTCCACACGGCGCGCGATTTTAAGCACGGTGTCAAATACCTGCCTGTAATCGTCGGGTTTGTTGATGTTGATTCCGAGCGACCACGGGGGCAGGGATACGAGGACAAGGTGCGTGCCTCCTGCGCTGGCGAATTC
>JACUTP010000077.1 GCA_014859785.1 Candidatus Methanoperedentaceae archaeon
GTTTTGAGTTCGTATCAGTTCGGTGCCAATAATTTTGCCGTAGGCTTTCTTGAAACCAGCCTTTAGCAATCACTGCAAGTTTTCCGATTTTAGACCATTTTTCATGGTTTTAGTAGATAATTTTATATATTATTAAGTTGACAGTAGGTTGCCGTTTAGCAAGGAGGAAAAATGCGACAGATAGCAATATATGGAAAAGGCGGAATCGGAAAGTCCACCACGACCCAGAACCTGACATCGGCACTGGGAGAAATGGGAAAGAAAGTCATGCTTGTGGGCTGTGACCCAAAAGCAGACTCAACAAGGCTGTTACTTGGCGGATTAATGCAGAAAACAGTACTCGATACTCTTCGTTCTGAGGGGGATGAGGGTGTTGAACTTGACAAGGTTATGAAAATGGGTTATCACAATATCAATTGCGTTGAATCAGGCGGTCCTGAACCCGGTGTCGGATGCGCGGGCAGGGGAATTATCACCTCAATCGGACTGCTCGAAAATTTAGGCGCATATACGGACGACCTGGATTATGTTTTCTACGACGTTCTCGGGGATGTCGTATGCGGCGGGTTTGCAATGCCAATAAGGGAAGGAAAAGCCAAAGAGATATACATAGTTGCAAGCGGGGAAATGATGGCAATCTACGCAGCCAACAATATCTGTAAGGGTATCCTCAAATTCGCAAAGTCCGGAGGATGTCGCCTTGGCGGTATAATCTGCAACAGCAGGAAAACCGACAGGGAAGAGGAGTTGCTAACGCATTTTGCCGAAAAACTTGGCAGCCATCTCATCCAGTTCGTTCCCAGGGATAACGTTGTCCAGCATGCGGAAATCAACCGGAAAACAGTTATCGAATACCAGCCGGAGGCACCGCAGGCAAATGTTTACAGAAGCCTTGCCAGGAACATAGACGCAAACCAGAAATTCGTGATACCAAAGCCCCTCGAACTGGAAGAACTGGAATCACTCATGATGGAATTCGGGATGTTCGATCAATAAAAAAATAAAAGGTGAAAAAATGAAGATGATACGGGCCATAATCAGGCCAACCAAGGAAACTGAAGTAATAGATAAACTTGAAAACGAAGGCTTTGTTTCCATGTCAAAAATGGAAGTGTACGGCAGGGGAAAGCAAAGAGGCATCACAGTAGGAGATGTCCATTATGACGAACTTGCAAAAACAATGCTCATGCTGGTAGTGGAAGATGACAACGTAAAGAAAGCCTGCGAGATTATCCAGAACAGCGCAAGAACAGGGCATGCAGGAGACGGGAAGATATTCATAACACCTGTTGAGGATGCCTACACAGTCAGGACAGGTGAACCCGGATTATAGGGAGTTTCATATGAAGGAGATTATCGCAATAATCCGGATGAACAAGATCCAGCGCACCAAGGATGCACTCCTGGAGGCGGGATACCCTGCACTTAATGTTGCAAAGGTCCTGGGGCGTGGAAAACAAAAGGGACTGTGTTATGAATTTGACCCGCCACTTCCTGAAACAGAAGACATGAAAGCTTCGGATACCTGTATCCGTTTCATCCCGAAGCGGATGCTGACAATGGTTGTCAACGATGAATCTGTCCCTGAGGTAGTCAATACCATAATTAAGGCTAACCAGACAGGGCATGCAGGTGATGGCAAAATATTCGTCTCACCCGTGGATGAAGCCGTTAGGATACGAACAGGAGAATCGCGAGTAGTCGCCATAAACTGACAGGAGGAGAAAATGTTAGACACAGAAAAGAGCAGCAAGTGCCTTGACACGATGCTTTCTCACTACCCTGAAAAAGTGGGGAAGAACAGGAAAGAGCATCTGGTTGCCATAGATTCCTGCAGTGAACAGCATATCGAAGCCAATGCAAAGGTAATCCCGGGCATTCTCACTAACAGGGGATGCGCTTATGCAGGGTGCAAAGGCGTGGTATTCGGACCGGTAAAGGACATTCTTGACATTACCCACGGACCCATCGGATGTTCATATTTCACCTGGGGAACAAGAAGAAACTGGGGAAAGGCTGAGGAAGACGGAGATAACTACCTGAACTACTGCCTGTCAACAGATATGCAGGAACAGGATATTGTGTTCGGAGGCGAGAAAAAGCTCCGCGAAGCCATAAGAGAAGCCTATGACATCTTCAAGCCGGAAGCCATTGGCGTTTATTCCACCTGTCCTGTGGGTCTCATCGGTGACGATGTCAAAGGTATTGCAAGAGAGATGTCAGAAGAACTCGGGATATTGGTTATTCCGAACAGGTGTGAAGGTTACCGCGGTATCAGCCAGTCAGCAGGTCACCACCTTGCCAGCAATACCCTTATGGAGTACCTTGTCGGGACAGAAGACCTTGAAGACCCCACACCCTTTGACATCAATGTATTTGGTGAATATAATATCGGCGGGGATTACTGGGGCGTGAAGCCGCTGTTTGAGAAAATCGGATACAGGATAGTGACACCGTTTACAGGGGATGCTTCCTTCCACGGCATAGCAAAAGCCCACAAGGCAAAGCTCAGTGTCCTGATGTGCCACCGCTCAATCAACTACACCAACAGGATGATGGAAGAAAAATTCGGTGTTCCCTGGATGAAGATTAACTACATCGGAATTGATGGAACGATTGAAACACTAAGGAACATGGCTAAGTTCTTTGATGACCCGGACCTGACAGCAAGAACAGAGGAAGTGATTAAAGAGGAACTTGAACGCGTAATGCCTGAATTTGGGAAGTACCGGAAGAGACTTGCAGGAAAGAAGGTTGTAATATATTCAGGCGGGTCGCGCAGCCACCATTATATCAATCTCTTCGAAAGTCTTGGCATGGAAGTAATAGTATCCGGTTACCAGTTCGCACACCGTGATGATTACGAAGGCAGGCAGATACTTCCACATATCAAGAAAAAGGCTTCGAGCAAGATTCTCGAAGATGTCCGATATGAACAGGACCCCGATATCAAGCCCACTTATTCAAAAGAAGAACTTGAAAAAATGAAAGCAAGAGGTGTACCTCTCATGGAATACGATGGCATGTTACCTGAGATGAAGGACGGGTCATGGGCAATTGATGACATGAGCCATTATGAAACAGAGTACATACTGGAAAAGCTCAAGCCAGACCTTTACTGCTCAGGTATAAAGGACAAGTATTATTCCCAGAAACTCGGGGTACCAAGCAGGCAGATTCATTCCTATGATTACAGCGGACCATATTCGGGATTTGAAGGAGCCCTGAACTTTGCGCGGGATGTGGATATGGCGCTCAGCAGCCCAACGTGGAAATACGTAACACCGCCCTGGAAGAGCGGGTCAAAAACCGCATTTATGGAACTTTCAGACCGGATTGCGTGAAAAATATTTGAGAAAAGGAGAATAAAAATGGTACTTGATTATACACCACAGAAAGAGTCCAGGAGAAGCGTTCTTACCATAAACCCTGCTAAAACATGCCAGCCGCTGGGCGCTGTTTATGCAGCCCTTGGAATACACAGGTGCATGCCGCACAGCCACGGAAGCCAGGGCTGCCTGTCTTACCTGAGGATGGCTTTGAGCAGGCACTACAGGGAACCAGCCATTGCTACAACAAGCAGTTTCAACGAGGGAACGGCAGTATTCGGCGGGCTTGCCAACCTTAAAGAGGCAATGGCAAACCTGACAAAAATTTACAAGCCGGATGTTGTGGCTGTCCATAGCACATGTGTCGCTGAAACCATAGGGGATGACCTGAATGCATTCCTTGAAGAGATAAATATGGAGGAACTTATTGATCCTGCCATAAAGGTATTCTATGCAAATACACCGAGTTATGTGGGCTCACACATAACAGGATACGACAACATGGTAAAATCCATGGCAGGGTATTTCCCGAAAAAGGGTGAGCCAAACGGCAAGGTAAACCTCATTCCGGGCTTTATCGAGCCCGGTGATATCCGCGAGATAAAGCGCATACTGAAGCTCATGGATATTCAGGCAATCGTGTTCCCTGACCAGACAGATGTGTTCGACGCACCACTTACAGGAAAGGATGCGGATTACCCCAAAGGAGGGACTACAATCCCTGAACTTGAAGATACTGCCAATTCCATAGCAACATTGGCATTGTGCAAATACTCAGGCGGCACAGCAGCAAGGATTCTTGAGAAAAAATACGGGATTCCTGCCATTGTCGGTCCAGTCCCCATCGGGATAGATAACACCGACAGTCTGGTAATGAACCTGATGGAAGTAACTGGAAAAGATGTTCCAGGAGAACTTGAGGATGAGCGCGGCAGGCTTGTGGATATGCTCACGGATGCCCACCCGCATTTCCATGGCAGGAAGGTAGCCATATATGGCGACCCTGACATAATATCAGGAGTTGCAAGCATGTGCGCGGGTATGGGAATGGAACCCGCTTACGTTTATACAGGTACAAAGAGTGAATCATGGGAAAAGGAAACCGCCGGGATAGTACCTGAAGCGGATGTGAGAAGCGGAACCGACCTGTTCCTTCTCCACCAGAAACTTAAAAACAATCCTGTTGATTTACTTATCGGGAACAGCCACGGTAAGACCATAGCCCGGGCAGAAGACATACCGCTTGTGAGGGTGGGTTTCCCGATATCAGACCGGGCTAACCTCCACTATTTCCCGATTATGGGATACACAGGTGCAGCGATGCTTGCAACTCGTATCGGCAACACACTGCTTGAACGCAAGGACAGGGATACGGTGGACGAGAAACTTGAGTTGATAATGTAGACTCACATCATAAGGAGAAAGGTATGCAGGAAAAAATCATTAATACGCTTGACGAAAGAGAGAAGTACATAAAGCAGAAGTCAGGAAGGATAACGCTCCCTCTTGCCTGCAACAATGACAGCCTTGCAGGTGCTGTTAGCCAGAGGGCGTGTGTGTACTCGGGTGCCAGGGTGGTGCTTAATCCGATAACGGATGCGCTTCACCTTGTGCACGGACCTATCGGCTGTGCAAGCTATACCTGGGATATCAGGGGCAGCTTCACAAGCGGCGCAACGCTTTATAAGAACAGCTTCTCGACAGACATGAAAGAACTGGATGTTGTATTCGGAGGTGAGAAAAAGCTTGCAAATGCATTGCGTGAACTTGCTGCAAGATATAACCCGCCTGCTGTTTTCGTGTACTCAACATGTATCATAGGCGTAATCGGGGATGACCTGGGTGCTGTATGTAAATCCGCACAGGATGAGCTTAACATCCCGGTCATACCTGTCCAGTCGCCTGGTTTTAAAGGCACAAAGAGGGACGGGTACAAGGCAGCATGCAATGCCCTTTTCCAGCTTATCGGCACAGAGGAGCGGAAAACAACAAACCCTTACACAGTAAACCTGCTGGGTGAATATAACGTGGCAGGTGACCTTGAGAACATCAAGCCGTATTTTGAGGAGATGGGTGTTGATATTATAGTTTCACTGACCGGGGACTCGCGAATAGAGGATATCCGGAAAGCACACTGTGCAAAGCTTAACCTTGTCCAGTGCAGCGGTTCAATGACATACCTTGCAAAACAGCTCGGGAAAAACTACGGAATACCTTTTAAGAGGATAAGTTTCTTCGGGACGGACGATATGTCAACAGCCCTCCGTACAACGGCGGGATTCTTCAACGACCCTGCAATGATAGAAAAGGCTGAGGAGATTATCAGGAGGGAAACGGAAAGAACGGGACACCAGATAGAAGAATTCAAAAGACGTGTGGGCGGGAAGCGTGCTGCCATATACATGGGCGGGGCTGCAAAGGCGGTATCACTTGTCAGGGCATTTCGCGAGCTTGACATGGAGGTTGTCATAATCGGGACCCAGACCGGGAAGAGGGATGATTATGAACAGATAAGCTGCCTTGTGAGGGACGGCACTGTAATAATTGACGATGCAAACCCGCTTGAGCTTCGGGAACTGCTCATCAGGCAGAATGCAGACCTGCTTGTTTCGGGAGTAAAGGAACGATTCCTTGCCTACAAGCTCGGAATACCTTTCTGCGACTTTAACCACGACCGTATCATAACCTTTGAAGGGTTTGACGGAATGGTGAATTTTGCAGAAGAAATCGATACAACTGTTAACAGTCCTGTCTGGAACCTTCCTGTCAGGCGAAACTGCTGCAACAGCAGGAAACAAGAGCCGAAAAAGAGCGGTTCACATGAAAACATACCGTTCCATGAAAAAATCATCAATACAGGAGCATCCGCCAATGTCGAAGAATTATGCTACAGTTAACCCGTGCGTCATGTGCATGCCAATGGGAAGCGTGCTTGCATTTCGTGGTATTGAAAACACCATGCCGATGTTTCACGGTTCACAGGGATGCAGCACATACATCCGCCTCCATCTTGCCCACCATTTCAGGGAGCCGATAGATATCGCTTCATCTGCATTAAGTGAAAGAGGTGCGGTATACGGGGGGACAGCCAATCTCAAGATGGGATTGAAGAACGTCATTAAAGGTTATAACCCGCGTATAATCGGGGTTGCAACAACGTGCCTTGCCGAGACTATCGGTGAAGATGTTCCCGGTATAATAAGTGAGTTCAGGCAGGAAGAAGGCATGGCAGATGATATTACCATCATTCCGGTTTCAACACCAAGCTACAGAGGGTCACATGAGGAGGGTTATAATGAAACCCTGAAGGCAATAGTTCAATCCCTTGCATCACCTGCATTGCCTAACGAAAAGCTGAACCTGGTAATTGGCGCGATTGTATCTCCTGCTGATATCCGTTACTTAAAGCAGATGCTGGATGAGCTCAATTGCAACCGGATCCTCCTTCCTGATTTTTCAGATACCTTTGATGCGCCGCTGGTTGAGAACAACCCGAAGATGCCGGCTGGCGGCACACCCATTGACGATGTAAAGGATATGGCAAACTCAAGCGAAACACTGAGTCTCGGGATATGTACGCAGGCTGCCAGTGCAGGTGGATACCTTGAAAATACATTCAATATCCCCCATACCAGGCTTCCGCTGCCAATAGGACTTGAATATACAGATATGTTTGCCTGGAAGCTCGAGGAAATAACAGGGCAACCACTGCCCGGAAAATATGAATCCGAACGTGGGAGGCTGCTTGACACAATGGTGGATGTTCACAAATACGTGGCAAAGGTAAGAATTGCCGTGTTCGGTGATACAGACACCGTGCTTGGAATAACGAAACTTGTTTCGGAAATTGGCATGGACCCCGTGGTTATCGCATCAGGTACCCACAATCCGGTGTTTGCTGAGGCAGTAAAAAACATCACACCCGGTTCCACAATCTTACACGGATGCGATTTCACAGACATCCACAGGGAAATCAAAAACCACGGTGTTGAGCTTATGCTGGGTCCCTTTACAGGGAGGCAGATATCAATGAAGGAGAACATCCCGTTGATACGGGTCGGGCTGCCGAACCACGACAGGGTGGGAGCGGCGCGCCAGCTCGTCGTTGGTTATGAAGGGGCTGCCAGGCTTGTGGATACCATTACCAATACCCTGCTTGAACTGGAGGATAAAAACAAAACTGTCACTGAACTGATTATCTGATATTAACAGGAGGTGAGACAATATGTGCGGAATAAAAAATATGCATCATGGACAATGCGATTGCGGAAGCGGAAGGAAATTGTTCACAAAAGAGGAAAAGATAGAGAAACTGAAACAATATCAGGACGACCTTGAAAAGGAACTGGAGGCTGTGAAAGAAACCCTTCTGGAGATGACCAGAGAAAAATAACAGGGTCAGTGGGGGGGAAGGGCTAAAGAAACAAATCAGAGTGAGCATGGTTAAAATAAGCTACATGATGCTAAAAAACCCTGTTGTGGTAACCAGCGAAACAAGATTGCTTGGGGTTGCCCTCAGGATGAAAGAATACGGAGTGAGAAATATTCTTGTGAGCAGGAATGGTAAGCTTGCCGGTATTATCTCAGCCTGGGATATAATGCACTTTCTTGCTGAGAAAACAGAATGGAACATTCCGGTGGAAAAGGTAATGCACATACCTGAACTTACCATTGAATCTGACAGGTGGATTACAGATGCTCTTGAGGTGTGTGAG
>JACUTP010000078.1 GCA_014859785.1 Candidatus Methanoperedentaceae archaeon
TTCAGGTCAAGGAAAAACGGGGACAGCGCCACAAGTATGAGTGCAAAGTTGTTTACGTGGATACCTGGTGTGAGCCCTGAAATTATCCCGAGTAAGAACCCGGACATGATGGAAATAATTAGGAGAGTTATTGAAATTTCCATAGAGTGTCCTCAAAGACACGAGCAAACAAAAACATTATGCTTTGAAAGGCAATAACCAGTAATATGAAAATCGCCATAACAAAGCTTGTGGAAAAATCCGAAGGTGTGGCAGAACTGTTCAGGCGCCATGGGCACGAAGCCATTATTGTTCCAACGATGCGTGCGGGCAAACCTTCAGACACCGCTCCCTTTGAACATCTTGCGGACTTGCTTAAAAAAGGCGAAATAGACATATTGATATTCACAAGCGCGCTTGGTGTCATGAAACTTTTTGATAAAGTAAAACCCGGTGATGTAAGGATAATAAGCGTTGGACCAAAGACAGCAGAAAAAGTAAAAGAATACGGCTTATCAGGTGAGGTCATAGCAAAGTTTTCATCAGACAATTTCGCTGATTACCTTGGCGACATAAAAGGCAAGACAATCGGGATTCCAAGGGCGCAGGTCCCAAACCGGGAACTTACACAATCCCTCACCTCAAAAGGCGCAGTTGTTGTCGAGGCACCTGCATACAGTCTTGAACCGGCGGGTAATATCTTAACAGACGCCCTGCATGATGTGGAGGCGGTGATATTCACAAGCGCCAAATCTTTTGAATACTCAGGCTTCAGCACCCACGATGCCTGTAAAACCATTGCGATAGGTGAAAAGACAGCCAGGGTTATGAAAAAACACGGCATTGAGCCTGATATTGTAGGAAACGGAACCCTTGAAAGCTGCCTGCTTAAGCTCTAACCCACCAGGTTATTGTTTTCGCATGGAATATTTTATCTTGTTTTCTGTTAAGTTAAGACCATGCGCATCGGAGTCATTGCAATACAGGGAAATGTCGAAGAGCATGTCTGCGCGATGGAAAAGGCACTGGAACAGGCAGGCATTGAAGCCGAAGTAGTTAAAATAAAACACAGTAGGCTTGTTCCAACATGCGATGCATTAATCCTCCCGGGCGGTGAAAGCACCACCCTTGGAAGGCTCATGGAACGGGAAGGCATAGCATCGGAAATAAAAGACGCGGTGCGTTCAGGTGTCCCGATAATGGGAACATGCGCCGGATTAGTTCTTCTTGCAAAACACGGTGATGAACAGGTACGAAAAACAGGACAATCCCTGCTCGGGCTGATGGATATCCGTGTAAAGAGAAACGCATTCGGAACCCAGAAGGAGTCGTTTGAATGTGCGGTTGATTTTAAAGGTTTTGCAGAGCCGTTTAATGCGGTATATATCAGGGGTCCCTGTATCGAGGAATGCGGGAGGGATGTTGAGGTTCTCTCAAAACACAACGGTTTAATCGTAGCTGCAAGACAGGATAACATGCTTGTGCTTGCATACCATCCTGAACTGACAGATGATTTGCGGATACACCGCTATTTCCTTAAAATGGCTGGAGCTTCACTCCTGATTTAACATGCTGTTAATTGCATCGGCTTTTTTCCGGTATTTGTTCCTGAGTTCCTCATATTCTTCATCCAGAAGGTCACCTGAAGCGTAATCATTTTCCAGGGTGCTGATTTTTGACTGGATCTCATGCTTTTCAGTTTCAAGTTCGTATTTTGATTTCCCTGAAAGCCCCGAATCAATTTCAATTGGCGAATTTTCCACAAGCTCTTCTGGTTCATATTCTTCTGGTTCTGCTTCACTTTTTAAGTTTTCAGTGATTCTATGTTCAATATTCCGGAGCTTTTCACTTTTCTTCCTTAAAAACGGATATGAAATTACCAGTAATATAATTATTCCGGGAATTGCATAGCTTGTAGCCTTTGCTGTGGTAACTACAGGCTGTGAGAGTTCAACATTAAACTCCTTGAATCCGGGCCGTTCCCATCTATACAGGACACTGTTATCATCTTCATACATCGGGTTACCTGAAGCTGAGATACTGTTACCGTTTTCATCTGTTACGTATATGCTGTCTGCTTCCCTTTTAATTACTTTGAGTATGATCATTCCAGGTTGTTTTGTTAGCGCAGGATAGTTGAATATTTTGTTAAAAACTTGTGACTTCGTTATCGTTCCTGTCTGTTCGGCAGGAACACTGTATTCAATAATATAAAGAGGCGGAAGCGGGTCATTTGATTTCATGAAATCATTCCAGCTTACAATATTCCCGTTAAGAGTTGTCTGAAGCGTATTCAAGCTCCCATCAACCATCATTTCAACACGGGCAACTATTACACCTTCTGCACCATCAGGAATCCATGACATGAGGGAGCCGAGGTAGTTTTCTGTGCCTTCATTTCTGTAAATAAGGGTCTCACGTACGAAAATCTCATTTTCAGATTCCAGCTTAACCATGTCTACTTCTATAAGGTGCTGCAACAACGCTATGTCCTGGTCGGATTCTGTTACGTTTTCAAGGTCCTCTGGCTGGATACTTGACTCATTACTGTTCGATGTGCCCATTCCGCCAAAGCCAAAAGCAGGCTGTACCAGTAAAATTACCAGTAATATCGGGATAATGCTTTTTATAAATTTATTCATGTTTTATAGTACCTATTATACCTATATCTAATATCATATTGTGTTAATATATCTTGTTGTGTTAAAAGCATTATTTTATACTTCCTGACACAAAGGTTTTTTCATAAAAAATATATAGAACGATTGTTAGACGTTACGTATAATGAATTGTATATAAATTAAAATCAGTAATATTTTAAAAGGGGAGTCAGAATGTCGGGAATTTTTCCGGAACTGAAAGTAAGCAAGTTAATGGAAAGAAATATTGTTTTCTTACAAGAAGATGCATCTATAAACGATGTACTTGATTTATTCGAAAAACATCACTTCCACTTATTCCCTGTTATAAACGATGAAGGGAACCTCGTTGGCGTAATAGATCAGGATATTATCCTGGAAATACTTTTATTTCATAGAATCCCGCGGGTCAAGCATACCCATCTCGCTGCGGTCCGTTCACTTGGCAGTGATGTGAAAGGTATCATGGTCACCCACCCGGTCACCATCTCACCTGATACGGATTTGAACGAAGCTGCAGACCTCATGCTGAAACACCGTGTAAACAATGTTTGTGTGGTGGAAAACAGGAAGCTTGTGGGTGTCCTGACCAAGCATGACATCATCAACGAAGTCATTAAAAGGAAAAGGTCAGTATAATGGAAATTCTGCTTCAAATTTTTCTGATTCTATTTCTGGCAAAAGTCCTCGGAGAGGTTATTGAAAGGGCGGGTTTCCCTGGCATCCTTGGTGAAATATCGGCAGGTGTTATTGTTGGTTTCGTGTTGCTTCGGCCGGATATCGAGATACTGTCTTTTCTTGCAGAGCTTGGCGCGGTTTTCCTTTTGTTTACAGCCGGCTACAGGGAAGTACATCTAAAAGAACTGAGAACTGCAACAAAAAAAGCGTTAATTCCAACAGTTATCCAGATTATTTTTGTTTTTTATCTTGGTTTTCTGGTTGCAAGGGTTTTCGGGTTTGGATTGCTGGAAAGTTTATTCATGGGTGTTGCCTTCAGTCCGACAAGCATAGGGGTCACTGTAAAAACACTCATCGATCTTGATTACCTATCAAGCAGGGTCGGGTCAATGATACTATCATCTGCCATACTTGACGACATAATCGGAATATTCATGCTTTCCGTATTTGCAACATTTGCGACTTTAAACCAGCTTCCATCGATTCTGCACATACTGATCATAACCGGAAAGCTGGTTTTATTCATATTAATTATGTTTTTATTGGGTTGGAAAATCTATCCTGTAATATTTAATTACATTCACAGAATGCATGTTAAGGAATCCATATTCTCTTTTGTGGTCATGATTGCGCTTCTGTCTGCATACCTTGCAACATTATTCGGCCTCCACTCCGTTATCGGTGCATTTATCGGGGGATTATTGCTTTCCAACATACCCTTTGCTAAAATAGAGGGTGTCCAGGACAAGGTCAGCGGCCTTGCTTATGGCATACTCGTTCCCTTTTTCTTTGCATTCATCGGCCTTTCCATTGATACAGGAACACTTATAACGGGTTATTTCACGGTTTTTGTTGTTGCAACGGCTATCATTGGGAAACTTGTGGGTGGATTTATTGGATCAAGAATCGTCGGATTTGGCAATTATGACAGCCTTTTTTTTGGTGCGGGGATGATACCCAGGGCCGAGGTCGGGCTTGTAATTTTAGCAGTGGGTAAAAGTGCGGGGATTGTCAGCATCGAGATGTTCTCTGCGATCGTTTTTATGGTGGTATCCTCAATAATTGTTTCACCGGTTCTGTTAAAATTAGTAACAATGATGAAAGAAAAATCAAACAAAGCAGTTTTGTGAATGAAATCAAGCGTTTAATTTTGATACAATAATATCATGTAATTCTTTTTGCTTTGTACCTATCAATGATATGCCGGTTACCTGCACGTTCCCACTTATCTTTTTACCTGAAATATCAGTGAGTATCCCCCCTGCTTCATCCAGTATCAGCGCTGAAGCCATTATGTCATAGCCGCTGACAAGCTTGCGTGTATCCATTATACCATCCAGTGTCCCGTCAGCTACAAAACACATATCAAGTGCAATACTGCCAAGCGCTCTGACGATAATTTTTTTCTCAAGCTCGATAAGCCCTGGCGGCACATGAGGCACTCCATAGGAATATACCGATACAACTGGCTTCGGTCTGGTTCCCTGTTTGCTGCCTGAAATCCTCTTCCCGTTTAAAAAAGCGCCCTTGCTTTTTTTGGCGTGGTACACGTTGCCCTGTATGTCACAGATTACTGCCATAGTAATATCATCAAATGTTGCAATGTCTGTTTTTTCGGTGTATGCGATGGATGTGCAGAAAAAAGGGATCCCGCATGTGGCATTGGTGGAACCGTCTATTGGATCAAAAACCAGCATGAATTCAGGTTTATCGCCGACAATCCTGTCGCCAATTTCCTCTGAAATCACCCTTGCCGAAAGACCGCGCTCTAAAAGTGCTGAATCAAGCGCTTTTTCTGCAGCCATATCCATTTTCCGCGTGATATCTTTCGGGCGCTGTGTAACCATTTCGCCGTAATCTTTGTTCCCGCCGATAAACGAGCTAATTTCGTTCCTGATTTCAATCCCGATTTCTACCAGGGTTTCAAGTTCCATTTTCGTCTCCAAAAAGTGCAAGAATACCATCAGCAACTTTCCGGGCGCCCTGGTCAGCAGTCATTTTATCGCTATCCACAATGATTTCGGCTTCAAGCGGTTCCTCGTACGGAACATTAACACCCGGGACATTCGCACCTGCCTTTGCTGATTTCTTGTAGATGCTTTTCGGTGCGAATTCGGCTTTCCTTTTGGCTTCTCGTTCCATGCACACATCCAGAGGACACCTGACATAAACTTCTGCAAACCCGGGAATAATCTTACGTGCTGAATCTCGGTACTTTCTCCTGTTGGCTGTTGCGTCTATAAAAACATTAACTCCCGTTTCATTAAGGAGTTTTGCCATGTACCCGAGGGAGGCATACACAATATCCCGCTCCTCATCCGTATATTTCGGCTCTGGAGTGAGAAACCGCCTGATTTCATCAAGCTGGAGGTGTTTGACGCTGACACCCTCTTTAGCAAGAAGGGATGACGTACGGGTTGATATTGCTGTTTTCCCGCTTCCCGGAAGACCTGTAAACCAGACTGTGAAAGACATTTTAATCCCTTATTGCAAGTATTTATTCACGTTCTTATAATCAAAATCATCGCTGTCAAGCACATTGCGGATGAAGTTAAAGAGTTTTGTCCTGACACCGGGTTCAAGGTTGGGATACCATATCGGGCTTGCAACAACAAGCGCGCGGAATATAAAGAACGGCTGGATTACTTTCAGCAATTCCGTATCCCCCGTCTTTCCAAGGTAATTATCGAAGAAAAGCTCAAACATTTCCATGAACGGTCCTGCAAGTTCGCCGTATTTTTGCATGGAGTAGAAGATGTAATTTATCGTGATGGAAGAAACATCATCAGCGGCTTCACCCCATTCACCGCGGCTGCGGTCAAGTACAGAAAAGTCCGTTCCTTCGCGAAACATTATATTCCATGGATGGAAATCCCCGTGAGCCATGCACAGGCGGTTTTCTTTTCCTTTTATCCTGTAGCGCCAGTCCACGCATTTTTTCTCGATTTCGCAAAGGTCATCCCATGAAACAAAATCAAGGTTATCAGGATAGCTGTCCGTGAGTCCCATGATACATTCGCCATGTCCGACAAGGTCGCGGATTTTGCGCAGGTAGAGTTCTCGGTCATCGTGTTTTATTGCGTGTATTCCTGCAAGGTAAGACGACAATGCCCCGCATCTATCCATGTCAAGCTGTGTGTGTTTTCCTTCTGATTTTATTTTTTCAAGGTCAAGGAAATACTCCTTTCCTTCGATTTTATCCATCAGGATGAAATACTCATCAGCTTTCCCGGCAGAATAAAGCTCGCCGTCGCGGGTAAAATACCCTGCGTCAATGGATTTAACATGTTTTGGCATGTTATTGAACACCGCGTTCTGCCAGATAAGAATCTGTGCCCTGTCCGAAAAGTGGTCGTGCCCGAAGCCTTTCTGCACGCGCATGGAAGAGAGGACAACGGATTTTTTCGCGCCATCTGCCTCGAAGTCTATCAGGTACGGCTTTCCGTACCCGAAGCCTTTATCTCCGTCTTCCAGACTGACAGGAATGCCGCCAAGTTCGCTTATTGCTGTAACTTTTACGTTCCCGTAAAGCCCGGCAAGATATTTTTCAACTGCTTTTGTCTGTAACTGCATTATGTTCCCATTTCCCAGGAATGGAGGTACTTGTACTGTTCGTCTGTAAGTGTTTCAGTCTCCACGCCCATTGATTCAAGTTTTAGTTTTGCCACCCTGTTATCAATTTCGACAGGTACCCTGTACACATTATTTTCAAGTTTTGAAGCGTTTTCAACAATATGTTTTACAGCAAGCGCCTGGTTTGCAAAACTCATGTCCATGACCTCAGGAGGATGCCCGTATGCGCTTGCAAGGTTTATGAGCCTGCCTTCCGCAAGTATGTATATTCTCCTCCCGTCCTTCAGGGCATATTCCTGCACATCGGTTTTTACCTGACTGACACTTGTTGCCATTTTTTCAAGTGAGGGTATGTCTATTTCCACATTGAAATGACCTGAGTTGCATACGATTGCCTGGTCTTTCATTACCTCGAAATGCTCGCCTCTTATGACTGAAATGTCGCCTGTTACCGTTATGAAAAGGTCGCCTATTTTTGCGGCTTCCCTCATTGGCATGACCCTGAACCCGTCCATTACTGCTTCAAGGGCTTTCCTGGGTTCAACCTCGACCACGATTACGTTCCCGCCAAGTCCTCTTGCCCTCGAAGCCACGCCGCGCCCGCACCAGCCGTATCCTGCTACAACAACGTTTTTTCCTGCAAACAGGACATTGGTTGCGTTCATTATGCCGTGGAGGGTGCTCTGTCCTGTGCCGTAGCGGTTGTCAAACATCATTTTGGTTTCGGCATCGTTTACAGCAATAACAGGGTATTTGAGCGCGCCTTCACTTGCCATTGCCCTGAGTCTTATTACGCCTGTGGTTGTCTCTTCACAGCCGCCAATTATACCGTCTAACAGTTCCTGGTGTTTTGAGTGGACAAGCGCTATGGTGTCTGCGCCGTCGTCGAGGGTGACGTGGGGTTTTATCTTGAGCGCCTCTTCAAGGCATTCGTAGTACTGCTCGTCGCTTTCACCTTTGATTGCGTAAGTTTTTATCCCGTCTGATGCAAGGGCGGCGGCGACGTCGTCCTGCGTGCTTAACGGGTTTGATGCTGTGAGTGCAATGTTTGCGCCGCCTGCTTTCATTGTATAGATGAGGTTGGCTGTCTCGACAGTGACATGGAGGCATGCAATTACGTTGATGCCTTTCAGGGGTTTTTCTTTCTCGAATTC
>JACUTP010000079.1 GCA_014859785.1 Candidatus Methanoperedentaceae archaeon
ATTTCTAAATAGTACCTCAAGATGCTGTTTTTTCCTCATTTTCCTCTGATTATTCTATCTATTTTTCATACCAGTTACGGTCAATTATTAACATTTTAATATATAAACTACTTATATGAACTTTAATTGGTATCTCAAAAGGCACCATCATGACTGCTATAGCCTTGTGGAGCCATACAGAAAAGATGGAAAGAATCAGCATAATAAACACTTGTTTATTATGAAGATCAGAGAAAATGTCAACAGCGGTGTAGAATTCCCCAGTTATGGCGGAATAATTTTCCCCACCTATATATAAGGTATTCTCTTGACTTTCAAAATAATTCATTATAAGTCACTCCTATTTCCTTACCTGGTCAAGAATCTCCAGGTCAGTAGGTTCGTTCGTATGTTCTACACGTCGGCTCTCCACCAATCTTATGACAAACAGAGTGGCTCCAAGAAGTAATGCCTATGTAGCAAATCCCAGTATCATTAGTGTGGTGTTTCCCCTATAGGTTCCAATAGCAGTAGCTCCAAGGCCCAATGCTCCACCGAGGAGCCCAAGTGCAAAAAGAAGCAGGTATGCCGGGTTATCTTTCAAGTATGTGACGATGAGCTGGAAGGTTTCCTCCTACCCGGAGCGGGGTCTTTCATTTTTTCATTCATTTCTATAAAATTCATAGCACCCAAAGGATTTATGCTTTTCTTTGCATTATTTCCAATGATTCCGGATTTGCCGATACCAATGGAGGGCTCAAGCCCTGCGGGTTCTGCGCGATACTGTTGTTTATTCATGATAATAACTCTTTGAGTTTTTCTGCGGATTTTTCAAGTTCAATAAGCACCAGACCCAGCCCTGCACCAGAATTGAAAAGAACGACTATAAGTGCTTTTGGTCCGGCACCGACCGCAATTATCCTTCCGTGTCTAGAATCCACTATTACCCTGTCAGGCAAGCCTTTATTCAATTCAGTTATAACTGTTTCTGCAGCCCCAAACATGGTAGCTGACATGGCAGCAAAAGATTCCGCAAACCTCTTGTTTTGCATAATGGCACTGATAAGTAACCCTTCACGGCTTACAGCGGCACAGGCTTCCACACCCCTGACTTTGTTCAGGTCTGCAAGTATATTTTCAATTAATTCGATGGTTTCCATCATCATGTCCCTCCTGTTATTTTGTTTACCATAACAAACATGGTTACACAACAGGATATTGCAAGTTGCCACTAAAGTTAGTACTTTGAGCCTATCTGAAAAGTACTGCTCTTTTGAAGGTTATCCATGCGCATGCAAAATGTAACATTGCAGCATAATTTTCAAGTTTTTTCTCCCATCGGATGAGTAATCTTCGAAAACGATTTATCCATGAGTGAGTCCTTTCCACAACCCATCTTCTTGCTCGATAGCCAGGCATTTGTTTCTTTTTATTGATCTCTTCACCACGACTGTGAATATGTTCAGTATAACCATAATCTTCTACCAGCTCTCTGATGTCAGGATAATCATATCCCTTGTCCATGCACATATTCTGTTTTACTTATTCAGGAGAAGGTCTTTCTATTATGATAGAATCCAGTGTATCTTTTACCAGTTTTTTATCATGTCGATTAGCTCCATCTATCGCAACTGAAAGAGGGATGCCTTTCCCATCGGTCTGCAAACTTCTTTTTGTACCCTTTTTGCCACGGTCAGTAGGATTTGCTCCTGTTCCGGCTAAACCCAGAGGGGTTTTTGTCATAGCTCCGTCAATTGCTTGCCACTCCCACTCTAATCCTTTTTTTATATCATACTCCAGTAGACCAGTTTCCCACATTTTCTCAAATAATCCGGCTTCACGTCATTCCTGAAATCTATCATGTACGGTACTCGGTGCTCCATAAGATCCTGGTAATGCCTTCCATTGGCAGCCAGTGCGAAGAATATAATAAATAGCATTCATCATTTTCCTATCATCTTCTCCTGGTCTTCCAGATTTCTTTTTTGGCTTCGGTGGAGGTAGTAATGGTTCTATTTTCTTCCATAATTCATCAGCTATTTCGTAATCATGTCCTATTTTTCTTGTTGTCATTATCCCACATTACTCTACATCGCTATTCTTCTATTTTTCGGATAGGCTCTGGAAAACCATTTATTCCGATCTGATCTTAATATAAGATTGGAAACCTATTAATATATGCAAATATGTACATATGCGCAATGGAAGATATGGCTAAATTCTTCAGGGCTCTCGGCGATGAAACCCGCCTCATGATTATAGGTTACCTGTTAAATGAAAAGCTCTGCGCCTGTGAATTCAATCCGGGTATAAACAAAGACCAGACAACAATATCCAGGCACCTGAAAACACTTGTTGAAGCAGGAATCCTGAAATACGAAAAAGATGGCAGGAATATCATTTACAGCATCAGGGATGATGAAATTAAGCATTTTTTGGAGAGACTTGGAATAGAAAGTGTAGAAATGTGCTGTTGTGAAAGGTGTTAGGTATGGTATTTAATGATACAGGATATTCCATTAAAACAACAACAGGTAAACTCACTTATGGAAACAGGTTTGACCATATACTTGCACGGCTTGGATACAAACGGAGCAAGCATAGCGTTGAGCCAGGACTGTATGCAATAGGCACCCCGGCACAGGACTCGCCGGTTTTTGTAAGCGCCAGCTACACGTTAAGCTTTGATGCCCTGAGGTCCGCACTTTCAGGAACGGACGCATATATCCTGGTTCTTGACACAAAAGGTATCAATGTCTGGTGCGCCGCGGGGAAAGGCACGTTCGGGACTGACGAGCTTGTTCACCGAATAGAATCCACCGGACTTAAAAATATTATCACCCACCGCACCTTAATCGTGCCGCAGCTTGGTGCAACAGGGATATCAGCCCACAAAGTCCGCACACGTTCGGGATTCAGGGTTGAGTACGGACCGGTCCATGCCAGCGACCTGCCCGAATACATGAAAACACGAAAAGCCACGCCTGGAATGCGTCGTGTCAGGTTTACCCTGCGTGACCGCATCACCCTCATTCCTGTTGAGTTATTCTTCGTTCCGCTGCCATTTATTATAGCGGTTGTTATTATTTCATTACTCGGAGGATTAATGACAGCAGCGGCAGTTGTCACGGCAATCCTGGCAGGAATTGTCCTTTTTCCGATACTGCTGCCCTGGATTCCGACAAAGGATTTCAGCACAAAGGGCTTCATAATCGGCGCACTTTCGGCATTTCCGTTTGCCATATGGGCGTTTAACACAACCCACGATGCATCCCTGCTGCTGCGTTACGGTTCAGCTCTTGTTTACATGCTTGCTATGCCTTCGATAACTGCGTTTTTTGCCCTGAACTTCACAGGCTCGACAACCTTCACATCAGTAACCGGGGTGAGGCGTGAAATATATGCCCATGTACCGACCATGGCGAGTATGCTTGTAACTGCTCTCACACTTGTTGTGGTTCTGGTAATCCTTAGATATGGAGGTATGTGATGTTTAACTCGTACACCGAAAATACTCTTGAATACGATGAAAAACTGTGCATAAACTGCAGGATGTGCAGCACGGTATGTCCCCATGGTGTATTTTCAGGGGGCGCGGATAAGGCGCGGCTTGTAAACAAAAAGTCGTGCATGGAATGCGGAGCCTGCCAGTTAAACTGCCCGACAGGTGCCATTACTGTGGAAAGCGGTGTGGGATGCGCCTATGCCATGATGTGGTCAGCCCTGACAGGAAAGAAAGAGGTTACCTGCGGGTGTGATGACGATGCAGGTAGCTGTTGCGCACCAACCACAACACAGTTATTCAAGTCTGAGAGATAAATGAACAATGTGTGGACATGTCATTTCCTTTTATTACGATATTTGCCAGTAATTTGACAGAAATACCAGAACAATTTCATAAAACATATAAAGGTACATGCCTATTTCTCCAATGTGATCCAATATGGTGGTTAAAGTAGGATTTATAAAACTCGGAAATTTAGGAACTTCTCAGGTAATTGACTTATTGCTTGATGAGATTGCAGCAAGAGAGGGAATTGCAGTGCGTGTATTCGGAACCGGCGCCAAGATGGGCAAGGATGAAGCCGGGTCCACAAAACATTTCAAGGAATGGAAACCGGATTTTGCAGTAATGATAAGCCCCAACGCAAATGCGCCGGGTCCCACAGCAGCACGTGAGCTCTGGAAGGACATCCCGACAATCGTTGTCTCAGACGGTCCCACAAAGAAGGATGACAGGCAGAAATTCGAGGATGCCGGATTCGGATACATTATCCTGCCTGTTGACCCGCTAATCGGGGCAAAAAGGGAATTCCTCGACCCTGTTGAAATGGTATCGTTCAATACTGATGCGGCAAAGGTACTGGCAGTATGCGGCGCTATAAGACTCGTACAGGAAGCCATCGATAACGTTATTGACCAGGTTGCATCAGGAAACAGTCCTCTTGAGCTTCCAAAGATTCTCGGCAAACCTGAGAAATGCGTGGAAAGTGCAGGATTTGCAAACCCTTACGCAAAAGCCAAAGCACTTGCAGCGCTTCACATTGCAACAAAGGTTGCTGAAATCGATTTCCCGGCATGTTTCGTGTTAAAGGAGGTCGAGCAGGTGGTAATAACAGCAGCAGCAGGACATGAAGCAATGCGAGCGGCAGCAAAACTTGCTGATGAGGCACGTGAGATTGAGAAAGCCAACGATTCTGTGCTCAGGAAGCCGCACGCAAAAGCAGGGCATCTCCTCAGCAAGACAAAACTTCTTGAGAAGCCCCAGTAATTTCAATCCATGGAAGTGTTTCCCACTTCCTTTCATTTCTTTTTTCTTGCTTTTTTGTATTCAAAACCTTAATCAATTACCCCGTTAATTATGAGATGGAATTATGAAGAATAAGATTATAGTTACAGGCGGAGCAGGTTTTATCGGAAGCCACATTGCCGATAAACTCCTCTCCAATAATTACAGGGTAACGGTTATCGACAACCTGAGTTCGGGAAGAATGGAGTTCATTGAACAAAACACATCCAATCCGGATTTTGAATTCAGGAACGTTGATTTGCTTGAACCGGGGAAACTGGAAACGGCAATTGAAGGTGCAGTTGCAATATTCCACCTCGCGGCAAACCCTGATGTCAGGCTGGGTCCTGATAACACGAAAGTCCATCTCGAGCAGAATATAATCGCAACTTACAATGTGCTTGAAGCAATGCGGAAAACCAGGGTAAAAAACATCCTTTTCACATCCACGTCCACGGTTTACGGCGAGGCAACAATTATTCCCACACCTGAAGATTACGGTCCGCTTGTCCCAATATCCTTATATGGCGCCTCAAAACTTTCATGCGAGGCTCTCATCACATCGTATTGCCATACCTTTAACATGAAATCCTGGATTTTCAGGTTTGCAAACATCGTGGGCGACAGGGGAACCCACGGGATAATATTTGATTTCATAGAAAAGCTCAGGAAAACACCGGAGTCCCTTGAAATCCTTGGTGACGGGAGGCAGGACAAATCATACATACATGTTTCAGAATGCTTGGATGCCATAATGTATGCATGGGAACACAGCAATGATATGGTAAATATTTTCAACATCGGCTCAAATGATACAATAACAGCCACCAGGATTGGTGAAATTATCGTTGAGGAAATGGGGCTTCATAATGTCATATTCAATTATACCGGGGGAAGCAGGGGATGGATTGGCGATGTCCCGAAGATGATGCTCTCAATTCAGGGACTGAAGAACATCGGCTGGGAACCTGCTTACAATTCCGAAAAGAGCATCCGTGACGCCGTGCGCAGTGCTTTAGGGAAACTATAATGCAGTTCTGTCCGAAATGCGGTAAAGATACCGATGTTTTGTTTGAAAACGTATGCAGGGAGTGTTTTCTCAAGACACATGAACTCATAGACTGCCCGCTTGTTATCCACATCAAAACCTGTCCTACCTGCGGCTCTTTTTTCAGGAAAGGGAAATGGGCATTCAGCAATGATGAAACCAAAAACGTCCTCGATAGTGTACGGGATGAAATAAGTATTGATAAGAAGGCAAAAAACGTGGAAATTTTCCTTACACCGAATAAACTTGACAAATCGATTTATCGTGTCGGGATTGGGGTAACCGCAGAAATTAACGGTATTGCAATCACAGAAGAAACAGGACTCGAAGTAAGGGTTGGTAAGGAAGCATGTGATGCCTGCAGCAGGATTGCAGGAGGGTATTTCGAGGGGATTGTGCAGGTCAGGGCTGAAAACAGGCTTCCGACAAAAGAAGAGCTTACAAGAAGCGAAAACATTGCCCGCGAACTGGCTGGCAGGTACCAGGATAAAGGTGACAGGCTTTCCTTTATTTCAAGGACGGTTGAACTTGATGAGGGAATTGATATATATGTAAGTTCCACAAAACTCGGGAAGCAGGTTTGCAATGCTGTGATAGAGGTTTTCGGGGGGAAATTCAGCGAATCACCATCACTTATAGGACAAAAAGACGGCGTGGAAATTTATCGTGTAACGTTTTCACTCAGGCTTCCTGAATTTGTGCGCGGGGATATTGTAAGTGTTAATGATACGGTTATTAAAGTCCAGAACTTCGGGAAACACCTGCGTGGAATTGACCTTGAAACAGGTAAAAAAATTACAGAACCCGCAGACAGGATAGGAAAAATCATAAAAGTTGGCAGTGTAAATGATGCTGTTTCCTCGGTACTTGTAGCTGATGAAGGTGATACAGTCCAGGTGCTTGACCCTGAAACATACGAATCAATTACAATCAGGAAACCGGAATTCCTGGATGTAAAAGCAGGGAATGATATTAATGTTGTAAAGACTGAAAAGGGGATTTTCATTCTGCCATAAAGCTGACGGACTTTAGCGTTTTATCTTTTCACACACCAGAACCTCATCCCCGAACCCGAAAAGGTGAAAGGTTTTACTTCCCGCAAGTCCATTTTCAAGCTCATTCCTGACAGTCCAGTACTCATCCGGAGCCACGTCAAGGCGCAGCACAACCTTACCTGCTTTTTCAGCAGCCAGAGTACCTTTGATTTTCGAAATATCCCTTTCAGTCCTGGCGGCAACCCTGTACCTGTCCTTGAAAAAAGGCGAGGCAATAAGGCTGCTTGAAGTCAGGAGTGTGCGCCTCTCATCCCCCTTGTAAAAGTAAATATCATTGCAGGAGCCTGGTATTGTACTTGCAAGTTCACCAAGCAGTCCTGCTTTTACAACAGACGGCTCTGGCTCGTAAACATATTCGCCGATTTTTGCGGTTTCAATTGCCGGTGCATCTGAGGAGCAAAGATAAGCGTTACCGGGCAGGACAACTGCGCTTCGTCTGCATTTTTTAAGAGTGCCGAAATAAAGCGTCAGCCTGTTTAACTGCCCGTTTAATGACATGTATTCGTACTCGCAATCAAGCCCGATTCGCTCAGGCGGCATCTGCGGAGGTGCGTGGAATGCAAGACTTTGTGTGATGCCTGAATAAAGTTTTATTAAATCATCAATCCGGGGTTCAAGGTTATCCAGTGTCCTCCTTTTCTCTGCCAGGGGGCGCGCCGGGTCTGAAAAAATAATATCAGAATCTGATATTTTATCCCGCGTTTTTGGCGATAGCGCATCACCGAGGATGAACTCAACGTTATCCACCCCGTAAAGCTCACAGTTCTTCTTTGCGTAATCAAGCTTTTCGGGATTCCTCTCAACCGCATAGACCCTGTCGCATTCTTTTGCAAAAAAGATGACCTGCCCGCCTATCCCGCAGCCAAGGTCGGCAATTGTACCGGTTTTTAATCGCCTGGCAATGTATTTTGCTGCAATTTCCGGGGTTGCAAGCTGTAAACCGTCTTTATTTGATAAAACTGGTTTTGTGAATTTAACTGTGTGTTTGTCACGGGTCATTTATTAGCTCATCATATCGGTTCGGGTATTTAGGATATTGTATTTTGGAGGGCGTTATAATTTGTGTTGCGGAATATAGGCACGGTCTGAATTTTCCGTTAACTGTGCGTCTAACATCGGGATTT
>JACUTP010000260.1 GCA_014859785.1 Candidatus Methanoperedentaceae archaeon
CGCAAAAGTGATACCTTATTGGTCAGGGAAGCGGTGCATACCATGCGTGCTATTGCAAGCCCCCTTTTAGTACCCAGGCTTTTCTGCTCCTCAGCCCGCTCAATCATTTTACTTTTCCCGTACGGCAGGAGATAGCCAGAAGGATTCCCGAAATAATCAAGTACTGCAACATCAACCCCGCCAGAGAGCAGCAGCCTCAGGGCGCCGGTTGTAATATCATGCTCGCCTGAAAGCATCAAAAGGTCAATATCTGGCGGGGATATTGTATGTTTTTCCTTGTTCCCTTCGCCGTCCTCACCAGACTCAACAGCAATAATACCATTATGTTTTTTCAGTTTTTTCCCGTATCCTGAAATGCAGACAGTTCTAATTATTAACACCCAGACAATATTATAATTTCATACTATAAAAAATATATCCACAGGGAAGACGGTAAAAAATCAAACCTGCCGCTGCTGTGAGATTCTCATGAATTTAACCAGTTTATTTTTCAACTCACCATCACATTTAAGATTAACCTGCTCGTAATTCCAGTTACTTTCATCTTTCCCTCGCCAGACACCCTCGACTTTTACACCGTTAACATCAACCATACCGAAAACAACCGCTGCAATGTAAATAAGGTCGCAGGCGCCTTCCCACGAAATTGGTAATTCCACAGGGACATTATGTGGCTGTTTAACATCAATAACTCTCATGTTCTTTGCATTTGCAAGGTCGCTGAAGTTCTTGTCACCACTTATAAGGAGAATATCATTTTCTGCTTTCAAAGTATCGTATGACCTGACAATCTTTAAATCTGGATTATCCCTTGTATCATCCCCCTTGACTTCATAAGTATACTGGAGCCCTTTTAGTTTCCTGTACTCAACAGCTCCCAGCCGCGCCATCCTTGCATCACGCTGTAATTGATTGCTGAAGTTCTCCATGAAGCAAAGCTGTTCAGGAGGCTCCCATTCATAAGGAAGTTTCTTATCATACTGTCTGAACAATTCATCAAAAACAAGGGTTGAAAGACAGAACCGCGCTTTTAATCCTCGTTCATTAACTATTCTCTGTACATGGGTGTTAACCCTTCGCCGCAGGGCATTGGTATCAAAGCCAATAAACAGCGGTCTCTCCCCTTTCATCATGTCCCTGTCAGCCTGTCTGGATAAATCCTTTTCAATATCCGGGACATCCCTGGGTTCCAGAACACCAGAAATAAAAAGGCAATCCATGATACAAGATGATTTTGGCACCTCACTTAGATAAAACGGATCCACTCCATTACAAACAGTTTGCTTAAAAAACGTGACTTTTTTATCGTATTCGCTTCTGCCAATAGTGTTTAATTTTTTATCCATCAGATTAATAGAAAACACCATATCAACGGGCG
>JACUTP010000080.1 GCA_014859785.1 Candidatus Methanoperedentaceae archaeon
TTTATCGAAATGTAAGTATCCCACTTTATATAAGAGGGACTTTTAAACTATAAGAGAGTTTCCATATTGTTAACAGGATGGATGTATCTCCCTGAATATGAATAACATAATCTCAATAATCACACCGGTCCTTGATGAGGAGGAAAACATCGAACCTTTTCTCTCGAACCTGAATAAACTTGAGGGAAACTATGAATTGATATTTGTCGATGGCGGAAGCAGGGACGGGACACTTGAGGAAATAGAACGGTGCAGGGACAGATTCCATAACAAATTAACATTGTTAACACCAGGACCCGGAAGAGCGGTTCAGATGAATAAGGGTGCGGAAGTGGCAGAGGGTGATATTCTGCTGTTTCTTCATGTGGATTGTATCCTTACAAAGGATTCGCTCGGTATCGTAAATGAGAAAATGAAAGATAAAAATGCGGTTGGTGGGGGTTTCATCCAGGCATTTTCAAAAAGCGGTCAATTCCTGGAATTCCTGAGTTATTTCGGTAATCTGCGGGTCAAATTCACAAAAACATTTTACGGGGATTATGGAATTTTCCTTAAAAAAGATATTTTTGATGATATTGGCGGTTATGATATCATTCCCTTTCTGGAGGACGTTGAGATATGCAAAAAAGCTAAGAAGCGCGGTAAACTTATACGGATACAAAGAAAGATATACACTTCCCCGAGGCGTTTTTCAAGCAAAGGGAATATCAGGCTGACTATCGCTTTTATTTTAGCGAATTTCTTGAACATTTTTGGATTAAGACCGGGTTTTTTGGTGAAATACATTGTTGAGAAATAAAAAACTTACACATAGCAGAGTCCTTCGCAAGATAATGTTTCGGGATTTGATACGGTTGTGGAATGGTGTCAATAGCGGTCTAAAATTCCCCATTTTCAGCGGGATAAAAATCCCCACGTAACAATCTTGGGCATAAATTCCAGGATTGGAAACTATGCTTGAAATTGAGGAATACATTATGATAAGAGAACTACACGCACAGGGTTTTAGCATCACTGACATATCCGATAAAACAGGATACGACAGGAAGACCGTAAAGAAAATACTTAATTCAGAAACTCATTCAGCTCCTAACGAGAAAACAATTTTGCCTGGATTGGATCCATCTCTTCAACGACAGGACTGATTTTGGAAGTTTCATTATTCAAGATAAAACACATAATCCCGGCGCCTAAAATTTATATCATTCGCCTTTTATAAATTCCTCAACCAGCTGCTTTGCCACATCATCCGGGAACTGCTCGGGCGGCGACTTCATAAAATAAGAAGACGGTCCGATAAGCGAGCCTCCAAGACCCCTGTCCAGCCCGATTTTAGCGCACCTGACAGCATCAATAACCACACCCGCGCTATTCGGGGAATCCCACACTTCAAGCTTCAATTCCACATTCAGCGGCACATCCCCGAAAGTAGTACCCTCAAGCCTGATGTGCGCCCATTTCCTGTCAGTCAGCCATGCCACGTAATCACTCGGTCCAATATGTATATTTTCAGCGCCCATATCATAAGGAATCTGGGATGTCACTGCCTGCGTCTTTGAAATCTTCTTGGATTCAAGCCTCTCACGTTCCAGCATATTCAGGAAATCCGTGTTCCCGCCAACATTTAGCTGGGATGTCCGCTCAAGCTTCACACCCCTGTCCTTGAACAGGTTTGCCATGACCCTGTGTACAATAGTTGCGCCCACCTGTGATTTGATGTCGTCACCGATAATGGGCAGGTTCTTTTTCCTGAACCTCTCCTGCCATCGTTCCTGGCTGTTAATAAATACAGGGATGCAGTTGATAAAAGCACAGCCCGCTTCAAGAACCTGCTCTACATACCATTTGGTTGCAAATTCACTGCCTACTGGCAGGTAGTTAATCACTACTTCTGTTTCCGTATCCCTGAGAACCTGTGCAACGTCCACTGTGGGAGACGGGTGTTTTTTAATAACTTCTGACAGGTACTTACCGAGCCCGTCATGTGTCATCCCGCGCTGAACCTCCACTCCAAGTGGTGGTACATCTGAAAATTTATAAGTGTTATTCGGTTTTGAGAAGATTGCTTCGCCAAGATCTTTTCCAACCTTGTTGATGTCAATATCAAAAGCCGCACTGAATTCGATGTCACTTATCCTGTATCCTCCGAGATTTACATGCATGAGTCCCGGTACCTTCTCGTCATCCTTGCGATTTTTGTAATATTCTATTCCCTGGACAAGTGAGGAGGCGCAGTTTCCAACGCCAATGATTGCAACTTTTATTTTTGACATTTAAGTTTTCTCCGTATTTTATCAATCCATCAAATAATAAACTTCCTGCCACGAGATAACTATATAATGCAGCACGGTTTCTCAATATAATGATTTTAAGATATATGAAGTTTTTCAGGTGTTAATTATATTCATATAGATAATAAATTTACTTGATTAATATTCTGAATACAAATTCATATTATTCAGATTCCAGTCATATGATTTTATATTATATTGTAATAATTAGAAAAACAATTAACCATAGTATTCGAGGCGATAAAATTTATATAAAATTCCTGGGTGGAGCCGCGGAAGTGGGGCGCTCTGCAATTCTTGTTAATGATGAACTGCTGCTTGATTACGGAATCAAGCTCACTGACCCGCCGTCTTTTCCCTTAAACGGGCTTCGTCCGAAAAGCGTCATAATCTCGCACGGGCATCTTGACCACTGCGGGCTTGTCCCGAATCTCATGGACTTAAAACCCGAGACATTCTCAACATTTATGACATACAGCCTGTCCATACTTCTGGCGAAAGACACCCTGAAGATAGCGGAAAATAAAGGGCATGCCATTCCATATGATAACGAGGAAATACACGAGTTTGAGAGGAGTGCCAGGACAGTGGATTATGGGAAAGAATTCAGGACTAACGGTTATTCGGCATGTCTTTACGATGCGGGGCATATACCTGGTTCTGCTTCCGTTTACATAGAAAAGGATAACCAGAGCCTTTTTTATACAGGTGACATCAACACGAACAGGACAGAACTGCTTGAAGGTGCAGATACGGATTACCCTGAAAGCGATATCCTGCTGGTCGAAAGTACGTATTTTAAAAGTGAACATACGCCAGGGAAATTTCTTGAAGAAAAGTTCATTGAATCGATAAGGCAAACACTTGACATGGGCGGGAAGGCAATAGTTCCTGTTTTCGGCGTAGGAAGGACCCAGGAGATTATGCTGATACTGCACAAACACGGGATTGATGCCCATGTTGACGGCATGGGAGTGGATGTTTTTAACCTGATAAAAAGGTCACCTGGTTGTGTCCGGGATTTTGACAGGTTAAAGGCCGTATTTGCGAACTCAAATATAGTAAAACCACGAAAACGCAGGGAATTCATCAGGGAACCCTCGGTAATCGTCACAAGTGCTGGCATGCTAAACGGCGGTCCTGTATTGTATTATTTAAGCCAGGTGTACGATGACCCCAGGTCAAAGATACACCTGACAGGATACCAGGCAGTGGATACAAACGGAAGGAAAGCGCTTGAAAGCGGTTATGTGGAAATTGATGGAAGTATTACCCGTCTTAAATGCGGGCTTGAATTATATGATTTTTCGGCTCACTGCGGCGACTCGCAGTTAAGGGACGTTGTTCGCAAATTCTGTGATAACGGCACGCAAACCGTTTTACCTGTACACGGCGATAATACGGAAGAATTTGCGAGATGGATAAGTGAAGAATTCGGTGTAAGGTCTGTAGCTCCTGCAAACAGTGAAACTATTTACATTTGATTGATTAAAATTATGAAAATAATAATATTAAGGCTCGGGCACCGACCGCAGCGCGACCAGCGTATAACCACCCATGTAGGACTGACAGCACGTGCATTGGGAGCAGAAGGAATGCTTCTTGCTTCTGATGACAGTGGCATCGGGAAAAGCATAAACGATATAACTGAGCGGTGGGGCGGCTCTTTCTACGTCAGTAGAACCAAAAGCTGGAAAAGCGAGATTAATAAATGGAAAAATAGCGGAGGCAAAGTGCTTCATCTCACGATGTACGGCATGAATTTCCCTGACGTAGTTGGTGAGATAACAACTGATAACCTCATGGTTGTCGTGGGTGCTGAAAAGGTTCCTCCCGAGATTTATGAACTGGCTGACTGGAACGTGGCTGTAGGGAACCAGCCTCATTCTGAGGTTGCGGCGCTTGCTGTTGTTCTTGACCGTCTGCAGACCCTGCATGGTAACGAGCCGTTAAAGACCGAATTTGCAGGTGGTGAACTTGAAATCGTACCTGCAAGGGCAGGTAAAGAGGTTAAAAGCAGATGAAAGTGCTTGTTATAGGGAGAAGTACCAGGAATATCGTTTGTTCGGCTAAACGTGCCGGGTATTCTGTTTTTGCCCTTGACGGGTTCGGAGATATCGATATGGTTAGATGCGCTGCAAAATCGCATGTTTTCGGGGAAGTTTCGGATTCGGAATTATACGGACTTGCCGCAGCGTTTGGGGAGGTTGATGCTGTTATTCTGGGGGCTGGTTTTGAGAAACTGGAATTTGGGAATATACTGAATAACACCCGAAAAACTATCGATAAGGTTGGCAATAAATTAAAAATTTCAAAAAAATTTAATTTGATGGGTATCCCACACCCGGAAACCGCACCGATGCACAAAGTATCAGGGCTTTCTTTTCCTCTGATGGTAAAACCAATATCAGGTGCAGGAGGGATACTGAATACCATTGTTAAAAACGAGGATGAGTTAAATTTGTTTCTTGAAAGAAAAGATGCAGGGGATTTCATGGCGCAGGAATTCGTGACCGGGATACCCTGCAGTGCCTCCCTGATAGGTAACGGTGATGAAGCTGTCGTTCTGGCTCTTAACGAACAAATGATAGGGATGCACTGCCTTACCAGAATGCAGTTTGCTTATTGCGGTAACATCACGCCTTTTAATTCGGGATATGGCAACAAGATGAGGGAGTATGCGGAAAAGATAGCAGGGGAAATCGGGCTTATTGGTTCAAACGGCGTGGATTTCATATTGACTGAAGCCGGACCGGTTGTTATTGAGGTCAATGCACGCTTCCAGGGAAGCATGGATACGGTTGAACTGGCAACAGGGATTAACATTTTCCATGCACATGTACAATCGTTTGAAGGCGTACTGCCCGAACCGCTCGCACCATCATGTTTTGCCGCAAGAAGCATAGTTTTCGCAGACCGCAAGACGGTCATTGACAGTAGAATATCGGGAATCCTTGAAAAATACATGAATCAGGGCAGGGCAGCAGATGTACCTCAACCAGGCAGTGTAGTTGAACCTGATGGCCCTGTGACATCACTAATTGAAACCGGCAAAACGAGGGCTGACGTTTTTAAAAAGATAAAAACATCTTCCTATCATGTAAAAGGTTTGACACAAGATTAAAGTCATATAAAAACAAAAACAGGTAGGTGATATTTTTGGTTGATTTAAATGATCCTGTAATGGCTGGCTATTTTACTAATCTTGTGGGGGAAGAAGGGTACAAGGTTGTGCGTGATATGCCTGAGGGTGAGGTTACGGATGAGAAAATAGCAGAAGCTACCGGGATTTCCCTGAATATTGTCCGAAGAACGCTTTTTATATTATACGAGAACAGGCTTGCAGTTTATAGGAGGGAGAGGGATACAGACAGTGGCTGGCTCACGTATTTATGGAAACTAGACCTTCGTGGATTGAACCGCCAGCTTCAACAGGAATCCAAAAAACTTTTAAAAAATCTTAAGACAAAACTTGAATTTGAAGAAGATAAAGTGTTTTATGTCTGTGAAAAGAACTGTGCACGCTTGCTTTTTGATGATGCAGCAGAAACAGAATTCATATGTCCGGTATGCGGCAGGAAATTGGAATACCAGGAGAACGAACCGATAATAGAAGCCTTGAAGAAAAGGATTTCAGAGCTTGAGGTATTAACGGGAGCTACTGCTTGAATAAAAGTGATGCAATAGCTTTTCTTGAAAAATCCGGATGTTCTCCTGATGTCATTGACCACTGCATGGCAGTCGCAATTTATGCAAGAGAGCTGGCGGCATGTATTATTGAATGTTCTGAAAAGAAGGGAACTCGGGTCGAGATTGATATAGATGCCGTGTATATTGGTGCGCTGCTTCACGATATTGGGCGGTCGAAAACGCATGGTTTAAGACATGCTGTTGAGGGTGCTGAAATGGCAATCGGGATGGGGCTTGATTATAAGATTGTGAATATTATTGAGAGACACATAGGAGGAGGAATTCCAGGTGAGGAAGCTGTTGTTATCGGGCTTCCCGAAAAGGACTACATACCTGTTTCCATCGAAGAAAAGCTCGTTGCACATGCCGATAACCTTTTTTCGGGGTCGCAGCTGTGTACTATGGAGGATACGGTTTCCAGACTAAGGCGAAAAAAACTTGATGAGAATATTGTCAGGCGTATCATTGACCTGGGCAATGAGATTAGCCTTATGCAGTGTTAGTCGAAGTTTTCGTCAGTGCTTCTTTGATTAAATCCATGTACTCTTCCTTCAGTGAATACTCAATGGGTGTCTTGTAAGACTCCTTGTGAGCATGGAGAATACCGAGTTTTGAATGGATATAACCCAGTGTTGAGGCAACTGCACTGTAAGAAACTTTGAATTTATTCTTAAGTTTCCGGTACATAGTATCGACTGTTACTGTCTTTACTTTTAACAACATATTTAGAATAAATTTCCTGATACCTTTGATATCAAGTTCAATGTAGGCTTCAACCCGCCTTTTTATTCTAAGTTTGATTGATTCCATAGTGTCACCTATTAACTGTAAAAGAATCCTTAATATTATATATAGTTTACTATATGTTCGACTTTGTGTTGAGTCCTGATATTTTCGTTGATTTTTTCGGCGCTATTATTTCAATATTATTCAAACCATCCCGCACACATATTCCGCTATCGCAGGCGCAACATCCACCCTGCATGATTCGAATATCCCTTTCCCGGACGGCGTCCCGTTAATCTCAAGCACATACGACCTGTCCCCCTCGATTATATCAACGCCTGCAAATACCGCTCCTGCAACCTTAGCGGCTTTAAGACTCAACGCCTCCTGCTCTTCAGTCAGTGAGCAAAACCCAGGACGTCCGCCCTGGCTGAGGTTGTTTATCCACCCGCCATCCGGCGCAGCCCTGTATATGGCTCCAAGAACACGGTTATCCACCACGAATACTCGTATATCCCTTCCCTGGTTCGGGATAAATTCCTGGATGTATACTACCCCGTCCTTTTCTATAATGTCGCGGAGCTTTCGCATACCGCCCTCATCGTTCCTGACGCATTCCACGCCAATGCCCTTGTACCCGAACACAGGTTTTACGACTGCGCGCCCGAAACCAGACAGCGCATCCACAGCACCATCAAGGCTGTCTGTAACAATGGTTTTTGGTGTAGGAATACTGTTTTTAGCAAGAAGCGCACTTGAAACGTATTTATTTGCGCAGCATGCAATGGCTTGCGGGGAGTTTACAACCGGAATTCCCATTTCCTCAAGCTGGGTCAGGATATCAAACCTGAAAACTGCACCGTTCCTGGCAGCAGGACCGAGGTCGCGCACGATAACGGCATCCAGTGACGTTATTTCCGCGCCATCAACCATTATCCTGCCAGAGGATATGTCCGAGGTGGCGCTCCCGAAACTGAAGTTAAAAGGTTCCATCCCGCGCTTCCTGACAGCGTTACAAAGGGCTGCTGCTGTCCAGTCATGAGGGTCTGTAACAGCGATTCCTATTTTTTTCATGTTGTTTTATTCTTTATATTTTGTGAAATTGACAATTAATTCTTGAAATGTTTGTGGATTGTATTTATGAAAATCCCCCTCATCCACAAAAACAAAATCATA
>JACUTP010000081.1 GCA_014859785.1 Candidatus Methanoperedentaceae archaeon
GTTAAATTTTGTGAGCAAGAAGATGTGATGGTACTGGATTTAAAAGACCTCTCAGGCTGGCTGCAAGAAAAAGAATAGTTGATGAAGCAAAGATGAGGCAAATAATCAAAGATATTGAAGTAAAAGACAATACTGTTATAGTTGAGACAGATGATATTTTTAATGAGTACAACGATTGAGTTTATACTCATACAATTATCAAAATGAAATAAATGGTTTAAACAATGGCACACAGGTTCGACATAAGAAAAGCCCAACTCCTTGACAGCCCTGACAGGCGCAGGTTCCTTGACCCTGACCACATCCTGGGAATGCTCGGGCTGGAAAAGGACATGGTTTTTGTCGACCTTGGCTGCGGGACAGGCTATTTCTCGATACCTGCATCCGGAATGGTAAGGAAAGTGTACGCTGTTGACGTGCAGCAGGAAATGCTTGACGTCCTGAATACAAGAATAAAAAAGGAAAACGCCGGAAATATCCAAAGTGTTCTTTCTGACGGGAAGTCCGTACCCCTGGAAGACGGTTCGGCAGATATAGTGTTCATGGCAAACGTGTTCCATGAACTTGATGATAAGTATTGCATGCTGGCTGAAGTTAAAAGAGTAATTACAGAACATGGGAAACTTGTAATCATTGACTGGAATAAAGTGGAAATGGATATGGGACCGCCGGTTAGCGAGAGGCTTTCTCCTGAAGAGGTCATCAATATTTGCAGGAAAAACGGGTTTGTGCCAGATGTGAATACGGAAGCAGGACCTTACAATTACATGCTGGTTTTCAGTGTAATGGCTGATAATTCCTGAACTCACTTTTTTTCAATCTTCTTTTTTATAGCCTTTGCAGCGGTTTTTGTATCTTTCTTTTCCCAGGTGCGCCGCACCTGTTTATCGCCAAGAAGCACTGATATTCTTGAAATCCTCTCATCCACAGCTTTCCTGTATTCCGGGTTAATTCCAGGTTTTACAACAGGCTCTATCCATTTCTTTTGCGGTTTTTCAACGCTGACAGTATGCGAAATGTCAGGTCGCTTCCTTTCACCTGCTGTGAGGCTTCGGATAGCTTCCTCCCATTCATGCGACCATGATTTTTCAGCGACAGGAGTATGTCTTGCAGAGCTCCTTTTAACGCCAATGGCTTCCACATGGCAGGCTTTCTCACACGCGCCGCAGTATGTGCAGAATTCCCGGACGACATCGATTTTCTTATCAGCAGGGATTATCCACGCTTTTGACGGGCAGACGTTGAAACAGCCGTGACAGCCAACAGGATCGCAGCCCTTGAGTTTTGCTTCAATTAATTCAATCTCGCCCTCAAAGGGTTTTGTAATTTCGGCAGCATCATAAGGGCATACTGCAACACACCAGCCGCATCTGGTACATCTGTCATCGTTTACCTTAATGTCTCCTGTTATCCCGGGGACAATTTTCCTGATTTCATCTTCATCAAAATTCCCCTGCACTTTAATGGCATCCTCAGGGCAGAACGGGACGCAAAGACCGCAGTAATCGCATTTTTCCCTGTCTATGGGGAGATCACTGAACGGAAGCAGGTCATCTGCCTTTGACTCTTTATCAACGAGCACAAAAGCAGGGCAGAACACAGCGCAAAGACCGCAGAGTGTGCATTTATCCATATCAACTTCAATCCCGCCTTCCTGCCCCGGCTTAAAAGGCACAATCTTTTCCTTTCCGGGAAACGTGAATTCTACATCAATGGCTTCTTCGGGGCAGGCTTTCACACACAGCAGGCATGGCAGGCACCTATCATTAAAAACAACAGCAGAATCAAGATGCGGGTACTCTTCCATATCCATTATATCCGTGCCGTCAACCGTCATCTTAAGAGCCCTTACAGGACAGAAAGCAGCACACATGCCGCAGAAGGAACACTTCGTATGGTCGATTATAACAGGCGGCGCATCCAGTCCTGTTGCAATTTCTATAAGAGGTCCGGTCTCGATGGCTTTTTTCGGGCAGAGTTCAACACAGAGCCCGCAGCCGCTGCATCGTTTGTAATCGTAATCAAGGAGTTTTTCCGATTTTGCGGTTTTCTGCCTGAACAGGAAATGGGTGTCAATGACTTCGATGTCAACCGTGACTTCCAGTTTTTCATCTTCCGGCACAGATGTCACTCCTTAAATTCGCTGCCGATTGGACCGATTTTACCAAGCTGTCCTGAGAATTCAGTTACAACAGAGGCGAACTTTTCGCCTTCACTTGCAGACATCCATTCAACGCGAAGCCTTCGTTCATCAAACCCGAGGTCAGCCAGCAGTTTGCCGAGAACGTCCATCCTCTGGAGGGCACAGTAATTGCCTATGGTATAATGGCACTCACCCAGCCTGCAACCTGCAACAAGCACACCGTCAGCACCCCGCCTCAGGGCTTCCAGCACGAACGAGGGGTTTACCCTTCCTGCACACAGCACCCTGATATTCCGAAGACCAGTTGGATAACTGGTACGCAGTGAACCTGCAAGGTCGGCGGCTGCATAGCTGCACCAGTGGCACAGGAACCCGATAATCAGCGGATGTTCCTTGATATCCGCAGTTGCAGCCGCAACCTGTGCCATAATCTGGTCGTCGGTGTAATTCCTGAGCTGGAGCGCACCTGAGGGACAGGCTGCACTGCACGAGCCGCAGCCCCTGCATGCCACTTCATCCACGACTGCTTTCCCGTTTTCCACTTTTATGCGACCGAGTTCACAGACTGTTTCGCATATCCTGCATCCGTCGCACAGCCCAGGAAGTATATAAGCGCTCATTGGTTCAGTCTCGAGCTCACCTTTATGCAGCAGGCTTTCTGCCTTAGCAGCGGCAGAGCTGCCCTGCTCGATTGAAACCTGTATCTCCTTTGGACCGCTGGCACATCCTGCAATGAACACGCCCTTCGTATGCGTCATGACAGGGCGCATCTTGGGATGGGCGCTCTGGAAGAAACGGTCAGGACGCGTGGTGAGCCTGAGCATTTTCCCGAGGTTTACAGCGGAACTTTCCGGTTCCATGCCTGTGGCAAGTACCACAAGGTCGTACGGATCATGGCAGGTTTCCCCTGAAAGCGTATCTTCGTAATGTATCAGCGTTTTGCCCTCGGATTCCTCAACCTCTGCAACCCTGCCGCGTATGAAGGAAACGCCTGAGCCCTGTGCCTTTTTATAATATTCCTCATACATCTCACCGCCTGCCCTGATATCGATGTAATGCACCGAGACACGGGCATCAGGGTATTTCCCGGCAATCTTTAGTGCGTTCTTAATGGATGCCATGCAGCATACCTTTGAACAGTAGGGGTTGCCCACCTGTTCATCCCTTGAGCCAACACACAGTATGAACGCAACACTTTTCACATCCTCGCCAGTTTCGGGTGAGATAACCCTGCCATGTGTCGGACCTGCTGCGCTCAGCATCCGCTCAAGTTCAAGATTGGTGATGACGTTCCTGTAACGCCCGTACCCGTACTCTTCCTTGCGCGCAGCATCAAACGGCTGGTAGCCAGTGGCAACGATTACCGCGCCGGCATTGAATTCGAACTTTTCCGGTTTCCGGTCAAAAACCACGGCTTCAGCAGGGCACGCAAGCCTGCACAGGTCACAACCCACACAGTGCTCGTCTATGCAAGCTGTAAGAGGCACTGCCTGGGCAAACGGGATATATACCGCTTTTCGCGCGCCAATCCCGAAATCGAACTGGTTGGGCACATCAACCGGACAGACACTGGCACATATATCTATACATCCCTTGCATTTTGACTCATCAATATATGAGGGTTTCTTAACTCCCGATACCCTGAAATTACCTGCCCTGCCTTCGATTTTTTCAATCTCAGAATACGTGTGAAGCGTAATGTTTGGGTGGTTGCGGACATCTGTCATCTTCGGGGCAAGGACGCAGAGCGAGCAGTCGTTTGTAGGGAAAACCTCGTTCAGAAGCGCCATTTTCCCGCCGATTGTGGGTTCTTTCTCAACCAGGTGGACTTTGTATCCGTTATCAGCAAGCTGGAGCGAAGCCTCGATACCTGCCACACCAGCGCCTATTACCAGCACATCCTTATTTGCAGGTATGGTTTTCGTCTCAAGAGGTGATAGTAATGAAACCCTTGCAACTCCCATTGCAACAAGGTCTTTTGCTTTCTGGGTTGCAAGGGCGCTGCTGCCACTGTGCACCCATGAGCCCTGCTCCCTGATATTTACCATCTCAAGAAGGTGCGGGTTAAGCCCTGACTGCGTAAGCACGCGCCTGAATGTGGCTTCATGCAGCCGCGGCGAGCATGCCGCAACAACGATGCGGTCAAGGTTGAATTCTTTTATGTCTCCTTTTACCTGTTCCTGTCCAGAATCACCGCAGGCAAAAGGTATGTCACGCGCAACTGCCACGTCTTTCAGTTTTGCGGCATGGTTCCTGACCTCATCCACGTCGATTGTTCCGGCTATATTTGAGCCGCAATGACATACGTATACACCTGCTGGCATGGGTTCTGAGTTCTCCTAATCCTTAATGATTATTAATGATATATAAGTTTACCCTGTTTCAGCAATCATCCCGGGTTCTTCCGAAGGTATCATTTCAACAAGCCTGTCAAGAACGGAATCAACCCCATATCCTGTAAGGGACGACATGCTCATATCGGATTCGCCCGCATCTGCAATATCGGTTTTGTTGGAAACAACCAGCACAGGCATTGAGAATTGCTTTTTTATCCCGTCAAGGAGATGCATCTGTTTATCCAGTGTATAACCGCATGTTTCAGACGGGTCGATTATGTACAGCATCACTTTTCCTACATGTTTCAAGGCGGATATTGCCTGGAGCTCGATATCGTTCCTTTCTTCAAGCGGGCGGTCAAGCAGTCCTGGCGTATCGATTACCTGATATCGAATCGAATTCCTTGTGAAGTGTCCGACTGCCAGCCCTTTTGTGGTAAAAGGGTATGAGGCAATCTCAGGTTTTGCGCTGCTTACGTGGGATACGAAACTTGATTTCCCGACATTCGGATAGCCTGCGACCACGATGGATGGTCCCATGTCGATGTCAGGGAGTTTGCGAAGTTTGTTTCGCGCATCGTTCAGGAAGCGCAGGTTTTTATCGATACTGTTGATGATTGATGAAATCCGCCCGATTGCCTGCTTCCGGACAACTGTCGGGTCTTCGCTCGTGCGCATGATTCCGACATACTTTCTTGAGAGGTCCTTGATTTTTTCTCCTGCCCATTGCAGGGAGGAGAGGTTCATCCTCATCTGGTCAACGTCAACTATTATGTCAGCAAGGTCCCTGTAGAACGGGGGCACCTGGTCAAAACTCGGGAATTTACGGACTGTATTTGAGAGGTTATCCGTAAGTATGTTGGATGCTGTCAGAAGCATGGATTCTTCTGCTTTTTCTTTTGATTTCCTGCTCACAATCTTCTTGCCTTTTCTGGCGCGTGCGGCGCGTCGGAAGGCTTTGTCAAGCAGTTCTTCTGATGTGAGTATTGTGGGGATTTTCTCGAATATCATGTTTTGCCTGTAATTGTAATTTTATAAATGGTGATGGAATCTAATATGATGGGTAAAGATAATAAGTTTGGTGTTGGGGATTTTAATTAATCAGTTATTCCTTCAAAGCCTCTAAAAACGATTTTAAGGAGTCGCTCTTTTTTTTGGTTTTAAAAAAAGTCAGTTCTTTGAAAAAACACCAGCATTTTCTATTCTTAAAGCAAAAACTTCATAATCCACAGTGTTCATTCATGAAAACAGGTTGAAGTAAAACCGGGGATACAATTGACCATAAAAGTTACCGTTAATTACGATTACACACAGAAAGAACTGCTTGGCGAAAAAGACGTTTTTGAAATACCTGGCGGTACAACCCTTTCAGGACTTCTCCGTAAGATTGACATAATGATAATTGATGCGGGTAAAAGCAGGGGGATTGATACGACCCGTAAGACAACTCTGGCAGAAGGCAACCTGAACGCCTGCGTCGTTTTCGTAAACGGTTCGGCGCCAACCGGCATGCTCGAACAGGAACTCTATGAAGGGGATACTATTGAATTTGTGTACGGGTTCTGTGGTGGATAAAAGATATTTCAAATAACTTTAAATGCACCCAACAGCAAATTATATGGACACTCCAAATAATATACCACCAAACAATACAAATTCAGGTGCGAAAATGAGTATTAAATTAGGATTCGTCATTTCAGAGTTCAACCGTGACATCACCATCCAGATGGAAACCCTTGCAAAAGAACATGCTGATTTTCTCGGTGCAACGGTTGAAAAAACCATACTGGTTCCTGGTGTATTCGATATGCCACTGGCAGTAAAAAAGCTCGCTGAAGATTCGGGAATTGATGCCGTGGTAACTATCGGTTGCGTCATTAAAGGCGAGACAAACCACGACGAGATAGTGGTGCAGCACGCATCAAGGAAAATAGCAGACCTTGCCCTTGAAAATAACAAACCCATAGCCCTCGGTATATCAGGACCCGGGATGAGCAGGCTTGAAGCCCACAAGCGCGTTGATTATGCCAGGCGCGCCGTGGAAGCTGCCGTTAAAATGGTCAAGAAACTAAAATAATCATGTGATGTGCCGTATAAACGAATATGAACTTTCCTGGAATTTCGTTTTTTTAGAATAAACATATATAACAGGAAAACGGAAAGAGCCCGTGATTCAAACTTCATGACAGCAACAAGACTGCAAAACATTCCTGAATCGGCAACTATCAAAATGTCGAATCTTGCCAGCGAACTAAAAAGCCAGGGCTATGATGTAATAAGCTTCAGCCTCGGTGAACCTGATTTTGATACCCCTGAACACATCTGCGATGCAGCCAAGGCATCACTTGACCGCGGCGAGACGCACTATACACCATCACCTGGCATTCCCGAACTCAGGGAAGCAATAGCTGAAAAACTCAATCAAGATAATAATATCGAGACCACTAAAAATAATATTATTGTAACACCCGGTGCAAAACAGGCAATTTTTGAGGTTATCCTGTCTGTATTGAACAAAGGTGACGAAGCAGTCCTTTTTGACCCTGCGTGGGTATCCTATGACCCTGCAATAATGCTTACCGGAGCAAAAACCGTATGGGCAGCCACAAAACGCGATAACGGTTTTTCACCTGTTGATGTTAATGATTATATAACCCCGAAAACCAGACTCATCGTGGTAAACAGTCCGTGCAATCCAACAGGGAGCGTTTATGATAAAAGTACGCTTAAAGAGATTGCAGATATTGCTATTGATAAAAACATCATGGTTCTCTCTGATGAGATATATGAAAAGATTACCTATGACAGGGAGCACATCAGTATAGGCTCAATGGACGGGATGCAGGAACTGACAATTACGGTAAACGGATTCTCGAAAGCTTATGCCATGACTGGCTGGCGGCTGGGATACGTGAACGCACCTGATGATATTTACAAACCCATGATGAAACTCCACTCTCATTCAGTGAGCCAGGCAACCTCGTTTGTGCAATATGCGGGTATTGCGGCACTGCAGGGTGACCAGTCATGCGTTACCGATATGGTGCGCGAGTTCAGGGTGAGAAGGGATGTACTGGTTGACGGGCTGGATAAGCTTGGTATTAAGTGTGCACGACCTGATGGTGCTTTCTATGCGTTTGCAGATGTTAGCAAATACGGGACAGGCGAAGAAGTTGCCGGACTGCTCCTTAACAGGGCTTATGTGGCAGCCACACCTGGCGGTGCGTTTGGTGATGCGGGCAGGGATTTCCTGAGGATTTCCTATGCTACTTCACAGGAGCGAATAAGGGAAGCACTGGAGCGTATGGAGAAGGTACTGGAACTCGTGTAAAATCCATATTTATACTGAAGTTCTAAAAGAACCGGAATATCCAT
>JACUTP010000082.1 GCA_014859785.1 Candidatus Methanoperedentaceae archaeon
TTCCAGTTTTTCAACCTTTTCATGGAATTGACAGCCGTAGAAAACGTCATGTTCCCCATGATGCTTTCAGGTCATCCTTTTCACAGGGAAAGAGCGGAAGAACTTCTTGAGATTGTCGGGCTCAATAAAAGATCAAATCATCTACCTTCAGAACTTTCAGGAGGAGAACAGCAGCGTGTAGCTATCGCCAGAGCCCTTTCAAACAAACCCAGGTTGCTGCTAACGGACGAGCCCACCGCAAACCTGGACACAAAAATAACCAAAGAGATCATGGAACTGTTCAAAACCCTAAACCATGACCAGCATCAGACTATAATCATGGTGACCCACAATCCTGAGCTGGGGGCAATGGCAGACAGGATAATACATTTCAGGGATGGAAAGGTGGAGGAAAAATGAACACCACACCAGAAGAGCTTCTTGCTAAAATTCGAAATCCCAGAATAAGCAAAGGTATTAAAGCATGTTAATTTAATAAATATCAGGGGAGGGAAAAAGTGGTTAATAGCTTAATCGACCAGAAACTTAGGATTTATCTTGTAGGGTTTGCCTTCTTTCTATTCTCCATAATTGTTATTGGTATTTTCATTTTTCTGACAGATCCAGCCCAGGCTGCTGGATTTACATTTTCTTATATTGCAGGCTTATCGATGATATTCCTCCCCTGCACCCTGCCTCTGGCTTTTATCATAGTGCCTATTGCCATGAACGAGAGCCCGAAGAAAGGCATGGTAATGGCACTATTGTTTGGGGCAGGAATGATGATCACTTTCAGCATCTATGGAGTTGCTTTTGCCTCTATAGGCGAGATAACAGGTTTGTTAACGGCTAACGTGATTGCTGGCATCCTGGGCGGAGGAATGGCATATATTTTCGGTCTTTCTGAAGTGGGTCTGATAAAGATGAAAATCCCTGGGATAGAGACTGCTTTACCGGGTTTTATTCAGAGGCAGGGGGATTATATTAAAGTGTTCCTTCTTGGGCTTTTGCTTGCTAACGTTGGTGTAGGCTGTCCTAATCCTGCTTTCTATGTTCTCCTGGCATATGTTATCGGTACAGCGGATATTTTTACAGGCTGGTCTATTATGGCAGTTCACGGTATAGGCAGGGCTACCCCCCTTATATTTCTGGTGATACTGGGGATTTTAGGAATCAACGCAACGCAGGGCATTACAAAAAGAATCGGTTCGGTAAGAAAAGTAACTGGGTGGGGGCTGATTTTCGTGGGCGCTATACTGTTCACGATTACAGGGCTGTTCAGGGACTGGTATGAAGAAAGTGTGTTTCATGAATCATGGAACCATGTACTCATAGCATTATCTGGCGGCAGGATAGGCGAAGCTGAAGAATTAAGCATGGAAAAAAGCATAATTCTTGAAACAGTCCCTCAGTGGCTCGGTCCCTATGTTCTTATCCTTTTACTGGCTATACCGGTAATATGGTATTTCTATAAAAAACAGAAAAAAGGTACAGAGAAAGAAGATACAGAGAAAGAGGTGATGTAATGGCAATTGACCCGGTGTGCGGGATGGAAGTGGATGAAAAGAAGGCAGCATCAAAGGAGTATAAGGGTAAGAAATATTATTTCTGCTCTCCCACATGCCAGTGGGCATTTGAGATGAAGCCAGAACAGTTCGTTAAGGAGTAAGAGGATGGTCAGTGTCCAGATACTTACGACTCCTTCTTGCTCAAGCTGCGCCGCTGTGGAAAAAATGCTTGATAAAATGGGTGTGGAATATGAAGTTATCGATATCACGAAAAATCCGGAAATGTTACAGAAATACCCGATAATGACCGCTCCCGGTGTTGTTATAAATGACAAACTTGAATTCACAGGAGTACCCGGGGAGAAGGAGCTGGCAAAGAAAATCAAGGGATTTTAGATTGGAGTATAGTATGGCTGAGAGATGCATATACTGCGGCATGGAAATTGAGGAAGAAGGTGTAGTGAGAAAAATCGATAGCCGTGAAACTAGGTACCCAGAAAACTAATAGGTAATATCACTTGGTTATGAAGACCCGATACTAATTGATAATAAACTTTTTCCAGACGATAATTGCATGTCGGAATTGGGAATTTACCAATTCTGGGATTTTGCACATTATGAAAATGAAATAAGATGGATTCCAATACCCACTCTGTCGGTAGATAATAAAGAACTAAGAATTTCTTTTGAAAATGGAACTACGTTCAATTACAAGTTGGATTCTGATGTGGAATTATGGTTAGACCAGTTGATTTTTCATGATGCATATAATTTAAATTTATAGGGAAAAGCAAGGCAGTATAAGTCATGAATTTGAAAATAAAGGAGTAGTTTGGTTCACGCCCAATCCTCAAGTGCAATTGGAGAATGAATTCGGCTTTTCGCCCATTGTTGCCAGAGCATTATTGAATAAAATTGATTCTTACAATTCGTTCAACAAGACCTCGAACCTGATAAAATTTCAATATGAGACAAACTTTTATCTTTTGGCTTTGATTTTTTTCGTGATTATGTGGATTCCAGGTGGTCTTGGGAATGACTTAAGTATTAATGTAACAAAGTCAAGCTATATATGAAATTATATATGATATCCAAACCTGAATTTATAAATAAATTTCAATGATAAAATGAAACCCAGACAAAATAAGGAAATGTATAATATTCTTGCATCAGCCATTGTGTTAATAATATCAGTGGTGCTGCTGGCTAATAAACTCCTGTCAACAGGTGATATTCAACTTATATTAGAAGACGGCAGGGCTGTTCCGATAGAGGCGGTTTCGTTTTTCTCATTTAACGATGTATTGTTTTTCATAATAGCAGCATGGTTTGGAGGCATGGCTTTCCTTTACATAATACTGTATTCAAAAGAAAACAGTTCAACTGAATTTATAAATGATACAACCGCAGACATGGAAAAAAAGGATACAAGTAAATTGCAGTTAGCGGTTGACATGCTTGAAGGCGATAAACACTCACTATTCAAGTATATTGTAGAAAACAACAACATACTACAAAAGGATCTTGTTTCAAAGACAGGTTTTTCAGAACCCAAAGTAAGCAGGCTTCTTGACAGGCTTGAGAAAAGAGGGCTGATATTCCGCCAGAGGGACGGGATGGGAAACAGGGTATTGTTGAAAAAAGGATGAGGAGTTATTTCACTTTTTCACAACTGCTTTCATGATATTCCATGGAACTCATATATGCTCTTTCATCTTATAGCAAGATGAGATATATGAATAAATGGAAAGCCTTTGCACTGGTAATGATTGGCATACTAATACTTGTTGTAGGTGTCAGTTTTTATCATTTTGAGACGCTTTTATTCCAGCTTAATGAAGATGAGGAGGCTTTTGCGATAGATTCTGCTAAAAACGGGCTAAGTACGGAGCTTGAAGGTTATGATTATAATATTACCTCAGCAGAACACGGTCGGAAAATCTCCACACCAACCGGAGAAAAAAAAGTCGTCATGGTAATTTTCAATCGTGGGAATGTAACATTTACCGCACTTGTTGATATGGAATCAGGAGACGTTTTAAGAAAGAGCAGCATGGAATACATCGGATGGATGGCTGAGTATCAGAATACTAAATACCAGAATCGCATGCACTGGCTTTACAGGTGGTAATTCAGGGTGGGAGCATGAAAGAAACAATAATGGAATTGCAGGATGTCAGGAAAATTTACCAGATGGGTGAGTTTGAAGTACATGCCCTCCAGGGAGTGAACCTGAATGTCATAGCAGGAGAATTCGTTGCTATCACAGGACCAAGCGGATGCGGTAAATCAACCATGTTAAACATGATAGGCTGCCTGGATATTCCGACAAGCGGAAAGATATTCCTCGAAGGCAGTGATATATCGGAATTTGACGACAATGAACTTGCACGCATAAGAGGTAAAAAAATCGGGTTCGTATTCCAGACTTTTAATCTTTATCCTACACTGACAGCTCTTGAAAATATCAAGCTGCCAATGAGGATTCACGAATTCTCTGATATTGAGATAGAAGAAAAGTCAAAAAGCCTGCTGGATGCTGTCGGGTTATCTGACCGCGGCTCTAATTTCCCTGCGCAATTATCAGGAGGTCAGCAGCAAAGAGTAGCGATAGCAAGAGCACTCTCAACAGGTCCTTCCATTCTTCTGGCAGATGAACCCACAGGGAATCTTGATACAAAATCAGGGCGGGGGATAATGAAGGTTTTCAAGCGCCTGAACAACGAAGGTTTGACAATCGTGATGATAACACATGACATGGGAATTGCAGAATATGCAGAAAGAATTGTGAAAATGCTGGATGGAAAAATAGAGAGTGAAACATGAGAAAATTTTTAATTATTCTATCGATATTATTGTTTGCGCCGATTGCATCTGCAAGCTCTAATTATCTTGTGACAGAAAGTGCACCGGTTAATCCCGGGGATACAACCTATGTGTATGTGCCAATAAAAAATCTGGGACATGGTACGAATTTATACGATGTCTCGGTAAAGCTCGTACCTAAAGATTCAGCATCAACAAATGCCGTGACTTTGCTTAACGATGTTGATACGCTGGGAACAATAGAGAAATGGGGTGAAGAAAGGACAGCAAAGTTCCGGATTCACGTAAACCCTGAAACCCTTGAAGGGGATTATTATTTTGATGTTTATGTTACCTCACGCGGAATAGATGGCACTGCCCTATCAACGACAAAGCTTGAGGACAGGATATTAACCATCAAAGGCACGCCAAAAATAATGTTTCTCAATTCAACTCTCAGGATTGTAGAGCCTATTAGCATAAACCGGGAAACGCTGACGATTAAAAACAAAGGCACAGGTACGATAGAGAACGCAGTATTTGAAATAAGCCTGGCGGATAATGAAATGAAATCTGTTTTTTCTATCCTTGGCAGCGGAACCCAGTTTTTCATTGGCAACCTGAAAGCAGGAGATGAAGTAGAGATTGTTTTTGACCTGGCTGTTGACATTGCTGCACTTCCTGGTGTTTATAATTTACCTGTGAAGATTACAGGACAGAACAATTATTCATCCACTGATTATATCGGGCTTGTCGTGGGAGGAAAAACTGATTTTGAGATAAGTTACCAGGAGACAATTGGTTCTCTTTCACTGAATGTTGCAAACATCGGGGTAAACCCTGCAAGTGCTGTTACAGTCAGCCTGCCGCGCCAGGAGAATTATTCCGTATCTGGAAGCAGCTCCTCGGTTCTTGGGAATTTAAATCCCGGTGATTACACATCTGCAATATTCCAGGTTACAAAAAAAGGCACTGGCAACGTTCTTGAAGTAGAAATACAATACACAGATACAAGCGGGAAAAGGCACAAAGAGATAAAAACGCTTGTCGTTGATTTATCATCAGCCACAGCGCAAGCCGGAACAAGCGGCTCAGGGGGCACAAGTTTCACAACCTGGCTTCTTGTGATAACAGGTGTTATTATTGTTTACTGGCAGAGAATAAAAATCATCACTTATTACAGGAAGTTTACAGGCAAAGCTAAATGAAAAATATTGATATTTTCAGGTTATCATTAAGCCATGTCAGGAAAAGCAAGATGCGAAGCTGGCTTACTATAATCGGCATCGTTATAGGTGTGGCTGCGATTGTAGCAATTATCTCGGTAGGCGAAGGAATGCAGGCAAGTGTGCAGGCAAACCTGGGAAGCCTTGGAGCAGACCTTATGACTGTAACTCCGGGGTTTTCGCGAGCCACCGGCTTCGGAGGGGGGCATGGCCCTAATGGAGCCCCCTCTTCTGAGATACTTACCGATAAAGACCTGAACGTGATTAAACAGGTGCCTGGAGTGCTTTATACAAACGGCATGGTTTCAGGCAGGTCGGAAATGATAATCGGTACTGAAAAAATATCAGTATCCATAAGCGGTGTTGATACATCGGTATGGCGCGCAATGGTTACAACAGACATTGAAGCAGGGCGGCTTCTCCAGCCTGGTGATTCCAATGCAGTTGTGATAGGATATTCGTTAGCACATGACGTTTTTTTACAGCCGGTTACCCAGAACAGACCTGTGACAATAGGCGGCAAGACATTCAAGATTGTTGGCATATTTACCGAATCTGGTGGTTTTGGAGGAACTGACAATGCCGTATATATGCCCGCGGATTCAGCGCGCGATGTAATTACTGAAAATGTATCAAGGAACCAGTTTACTTCCATCACTGTGAAGATAGCAGACCAGTCGTTAGTTGATAGTGTAAAGGCTGATATTGAACAGAAACTTATGATGTCGCGGCATGTCAACCCGAGAACAAAAGATTTTACTGTCACAGCTTTTGCATCAATCCAGCAGCAGATAAGCAGTGTCACACAGTCCATATCCATATTCCTTGCTGCAATTGCCGCGGTCTCGCTTCTTGTGGGTGCTGTTGGTATTGCAAATACCATGTTCATGTCTGTTATGGAACGCACACGCCAGATTGGATTGCTAAAGGCGCTCGGTGCCACGGATAACGAAGTGATGAGGCTTTTCCTCATGGAATCCGGGTTGTTCGGGGTAGTGGGAGGAGTTATCGGGATAACTACCGGCATCCTGATATCAGTTTTAATATCATCAGTTGGTGTCAGTATGATAGGACCAGGGGGAACTATGACTACTGTTGTCCCGCCGCAGCTCATTTTATTCGCGCTTACTTTCTCGATATTGGTTGGCGTAATTTCAGGTGTCGTGCCTGCAAGGAATGCAGCCAGGATGAAACCTGTGGATGCGTTGAGGTTTGAACAGTAGTATTCCCCTCTTATTCTTATTCAGATCTTACCTGCAACCTCTGCCACGCGCAAACCAACATGTTTTGCCATTGCCATTCCGATCTCATCCTTAACAACGTCGCCCTTCATCCCTGCCATGGCACTTCCACCCATTGCGAAATTGTTACCTACGACTATCATGCTCTGGGTAAGCATCCATTGAAGTATTGAGTTTATGGTGAAAAGCTGACCGCCATCCCTTCCTCCTCCAACTGCTATGGCACCCCCTACTTTGTTTTTTAGCAGGAATTCAGGACCGCCGGAAACACCGGGTCTATCAGCAGGCATTCCTTTTGCATACCTGAGTATAACACTCCTGTCAAAAAGAGCTTTCAGTTGTGCGGTCACGGAAAGGAAATATACAGGAGAACCTATGATTATTCCATCGGATTGCCTCATAACTTCGTAAATACCGGGCAGGTCATCATCTTTTATGGCACATATTCCCTTCGACTTTTCAGTATAGCATGTACCGCAGCCATTGCATGGTTTGATATTCTTTCCCACAAGGCTGATGAACTCCGTTTCCGCATCCATTTCCGAAGCTGCCTTCAGGGCTTCATGTACGAGTATTTCCGTGTTGCCTCTCGCTCTGGGGCTGCCTGATATTCCTATTATTTTCATTATTAAACTCCTTTTCAATTAGATTTTTATAGAAGTATGCGTAATATTACATAAATACTTAAAGTTTTGTGCGTATAATTCGCAGGACAATAAACCGATTAACATGGATGAAACAGACAGGAAGATAATAGGGCTGCTCCAGCAGGATGGAAGAATGGACGATGTAGAGATAGCCCGCAGTGTGGGTGTATCCCATGATACCGTGAAAAGGAGGCGCACCAGGCTGGAAGATGCAGGTTACATTAATATAAAAGCCAACCTCAATCCCTGTAAGCTTGGATACACAAACGTTTTTTTTATCGGGATTTCCCTCATCCCGGGCTCTGATACCAGGAAAATCGCAGAGAAAATTGCATCCAAAAGAGAGTTTTTTTTTGTTTCCCTTTCCCTTGGGCCCACGCACTCAATAGTAGCCGCAT
>JACUTP010000083.1 GCA_014859785.1 Candidatus Methanoperedentaceae archaeon
TTTCTGATACAGCTTTTTTAGTGTTTAAAAATTTTGCCATATGTTCCCTCTTAATGTCTTCAATATCCATACTTTCAAAGGAACTTAAATTTTTCCCAAAAGCCTTGTAGCTTACATCAGTATATCCCTGTTATTTTAAAATCATCACACAACCCCTAAAAATCTCCATCAACTGTTATGCCGCAAACATTATTTGTTATCATATCGTTCGATATCGTATTAATAGTGATGGAGATATATAAACTATTGAAATCTGGAGTGAAAAAATAAACAAAACACTGGGTTACGCTTAAATACCGATTAAAACAAATTAAAATGAAAATACGTGAAATTATAAAACTGATAGAAAAAGATGGCTGGTATATCGTTGCAACAAAAGGCAGCCATCGACAATACAAACACCCGACCAAAACAGGCAGGGTAACAATTGCAGGTCATCCGGCAGATGAACTTGCACAAAGCACAATAAACAGTATATTAAAGCAGGCGCAATTAAAAAAGGAGAACTAAATATGTATCGTTTCCTTATCGTAATCGAAAAAGCAAACAACAACTATTCGGCATATTCACCAGACTTACCCGGATGTGTTGCAACAGGCGCAACCCGTGAAGAGACTGAAAAAAACATGCACGAAGCTATTGAAATGCACGTAAACGGATTACAGGAAGACAATTTACCCATTCCGGAATCAAAATCATTCGCAGAATATGTAGCCATTCCTGAAAAAACTACCAGTTCCTTTAAAGCGCCGCAAACTGCTTCATAAATATAGACTGATACGAACTCTGATTTTTTCTTATAAATCCGGGTTTCTTCACAACATTAATGAAAAGAGTCTTTCTCATAACCTTCCGCCCTGGATATAAAAACACAGCACAACGATAGCCTTATGATGAATAGGAACCATCAAAAAGGACATTAGACGGGCTCGTGGTCTAGCTGGTTATGACGTCGCCTTCACACGGCGGAGGTCCGGAGTTCGAATCTCCGCGGGCCCATCCTTTAAACAATTTATCATTGTAAAACTAAATAATTGGGGAACAACCACAGGTTAAAAAAACAATGCCGTTTGACATAACTTCCATATATACAGTAATCGGGCAGTCAGTAGTTTACATCCTGATATTCTTATTCATTACAGCAGTCCTTGCCTCAGTACTGATTGCCTATTCTATCAAGACAGAACGGTTCATTTTCCCGAATTTCATGCTGTTTAATATCACCCTGCTTGAAAACCTCCTCAAGGCACTGTTCCGTCTTGCCAGGATGGATGACGATATTGTGGACGAGGTTGGAATCCAGCTTAAGAATAAGATATCACTCAAGAAATTCAGGAACACGCCGCAGGACAGGAGAATAATTTTCCTTCCCCAGTGCCTCAGGGGTGTTGACTGCCCGTCAAAATTAAGTTCAGAAGGCATGCAGTGTATTAACTGCGGAAGCTGTGAAATCGGGAAAGCAAAGAAATGTGCAGAAGAAAAAGGTTACAAAGTCTATATAGTCCCTGGTTCGAGTTTTATAATCCGGCTTGTCAGGAAACACAAACCCGAAGCAATACTGGGTGTCGGATGTATGGCAGAAATAAAAGCAGGACTTGAAATGTGCGAAAAGCTCAACCTCTTTGGTGTCGGTCTCACACTGGATAAAGCTGGCTGCGTTTCCACTGTACTTGACTGGAATAATTTCTATGAATTCATAGGGAAGGATAACTAAAATCGAACTTTTTATTAACATGTACCGGGGTATTTAGCGCTATGAACCGCAAAGGGCTTCCGGAGGATGAGGTTTTCTCAATTCTGGACAGGGCATTGCAGAAAGACAGGTCTTACGATAAGGTTTTAAATGCCATGTGCACAAGACCGCATCCGGTTGCGGTTAAAGCCCATATGCAGTTTATCGAGGCAAACCTTGGCGACTCCGGTCTTTTCCCGGGAACAAGGGAACTTGAGGAAAAAGTAGTCAGTATTCTTGGAGAACTCATGGGCGACCGGAATGCCTGTGGTTATATCTCAACAGGCGGTACGGAATCGAATATACAGGCACTCAGGACAGCACGCAACCTCAAACATAAAAAACACCCGAATGTTGTCCTTCCGGAATCAGCCCATTTCTCATTCGATAAGATTGCTGACATCCTGGGAATTGAGATAAGGAAAGCGCAACTTGACAGTGAATTCAAGGTTGATACCGGCTCGGTTGAGAATCTCATTGATGATAACACGATAGCCCTTGTAGGGATTGCAGGTTCAACCGAGTTCGGGCAGGTTGACCCGATTAATGAACTCTCGGATATTGCGTTGTCACATGACCTTTTCCTGCATGTGGATGCGGCATTCGGGGGTTTCGTGATACCATTCCTTGATAAGAAAATCGATTTTAATTTCTCGGTAAATGGCGTGACATCGATAACCATCGACCCCCATAAGATGGGGCTTTCAACAATCCCTGCAGGAGGGCTGCTATTCAGGGAGGAAGCATGCCTGCTGCCGTTAGAAATAGATACGCCGTACCTTACAATCAGGAAACAGTACTCGCTCACAGGTACGAGAAGCGGTGCGGCTGTAGCTGCTGCTTATGCCGTGATGACGCATCTTGGCAGGGACGGGTACAGGATGATAGTAAACAGGTGTATGCGCATGACACACCGTATCGTGCAAGGGGCGAAAGAGTTTGGTGTGGAACCACTGACAGAACCAATGATGAACGTTGTGGCGCTTGATGTACCTTATATTGATACGGTCAGGAAAAAGCTGCATGAGAAGGGGTGGATGACATCAGTTACGCGAAAACCCAGGGCAATGAGGTTGATATTAATGCCGCATATGACAGAAGAGAATATTGAGGTATTTCTTTCTGACCTCAGGGATTGTATCAGTTAATCGTGTGTTCGATTACTGTATTTATTTCAATCTTGCTGAAGACAGGACAGTATGATTTTGATAAACCACGCATCAGACTGCATGGGTACGTCCCGCATTGAAGACAGTACCTGATGGCTTTCTGTTCAGCGCACCTGAAAATCAGGCAGAGTTCATTCTGGCTGTTTTCCTTCTCGCAGCCAAGACACCCGTTGTTATAGTTCTTACATACCCCGCACGCAATACCACACTTTCCGATTATAATATCCATGTATAACTAACCTTTAGAGCGTTTATTTAGATAAGTAGCTTTTAATATGGTGTGCTATTACTTAAATATATATATTATTATCTTGTGTATTTTTTACGCGGCTTTAGAATACTTATATTTAGAACCAATGCCTACCTGAAAGAATATGGCAGACCTGATTATAAAACGCGGTCACGTAATCACAATAAACGGAGGAGTAATTGATAATGGTGTTATTGTTGTTGATAACGGTATTATAACGCATGTCGGGAAAGACACGAAAGAAAAAGCAGACCGTGTCATTGATGCAAAAGGCTGTGCCGTCCTGCCGGGTCTTGTTAATGCGCATACGCATGTTAGCATGACACTGCTCAGGGGAGCTGCGGATAACTTTCCCTTCAAGGAATGGCTGGATAAAATCCAGCAGGCTGAGATGAAACTTACTCCTCGTTGTGTCAGGGCAGGCGCATACCTTGGCGTTCTTGAGATGATAAAATCCGGGACAACCGCTTTTGCGGATATGTATTTCCACATGGATGAAGTGGCAGAAGTTGTCAGGGAAACAGGTATCAGGGCTTCTCTCGGGTACGGGATGATTGAAGGCATGAATGAGGAGCCGGAAGTAAAACTTAAAAACAGGGCGGAATTTAACTTGAAATGGAACGGGGCTGCAACTAGCAGGATTTCGACCATGTATGCACCCCATTCACCCTTATCCTGTTCAAAGGAATTCCTGTTAAGGGTAAAGGAGCAGGCTGCCAGGGATGGTACGGGAATACACATCCACGTGCTTGAAACAGAGGATGAACTTGGGAGCATGAAAGAGAAATACGGCATGTGTTCTGTTAATTTGCTTGACAGTATTGGAATGCTTGATTCCCGCACAATTGCAGCGCATTGTATCTGGCTTTCAGACGGCGATATTGAACTATTGAAAAACAGGAATGTAAATGTCGCCCACTGCCCAACAAGTAACATGGCTCTTGGAGTGGGAACTGCCCCTGTCCCGAAGATGCTCGACAAAGGCGTAAACGTTGCTCTTGGAACGGACGGCGCTGCATCATCGGGAAGCCTTGATATGTGGAATGAAATGAGGGCGGCTTCTGCAATTCATAAGTCAAAAGGAAATAATGGTATTACGCCGCGAAAATTGCTTGAAATGGCAACCGTAAACGGCGCAAAAGCACTGGATATTAACGCCGGTGTCCTGAAACCAGGATGTTGCGCTGACATTATTATTGTAGATACGGGCAAATTACAATTAGTACCGGGTGACATATATTCAGCACTCGTTTATGGTGTTTCGGGTTTTGACGTGAGGACAACTATTGTGGACGGTAAAATACTCATGGAAGATTACGAGGTAAAAGTGCTTGAAGAAGAAAAGGTGATTGAAGGCGCAAGAAAGGCGGCGCTTAAAATCGATGGCGATAATTAAAATTAAGTACAAACATAACCATTCAACCAGATAGGTGAAAACAGTGTTTACAATACAGGATATTCATGCAAGAGAGATTCTTGATTCAAGGGGAAACCCGACAGTAGAAGTTGATGTTCATACAATAGATGATTCTAATAAGAAAAAGGGATTTGGAAGAGCAAGTGTTCCTTCAGGCGCATCCACAGGTACAAATGAAGCCCTTGAGTTAAGGGATAAAGACAAAAGGTATCATGGTAAAGGTGTCAAAATACCTGTTCATAATGTGAATAACGAACTAAAAAACGAGCTCATAGGCATGGATGTCCGTGACCAGCGTACAATCGATATGGCAATGCTGGAACTTGACGGTACAGAGAACAAATCCAAACTCGGTGCAAATGCAATACTTGGAGTTTCTCTGGCAGTGGCGCATGCTGCTGCGGATTCACTCAATCTTCCCCTTTACCGTTATCTTGGCGGCACGAACGCATTTACCCTGCCCGTCCCGACACTGAACGTGTTAAACGGCGGCGAACATGCTGGCAATGACCTTTCCATACAGGAGTTCATGATACAGCCAAAAGGTGCAAAAAACTTCTCGGAAGCGCTGCGAATGGGTGCGGAAACGTATCATACGCTTGGCACACTGCTTAAGAAAAAATACGGTGCAAACGCAACCAACGTGGGATATGAAGGCGGATATGCGCCTCCGCTCCAGAATACACATGATGCACTTGATGCACTTACATCAGCAATTGACGAGAACGGGTATGAGGATAAAATTACGATCGGGCTTGATTCTGCAGCTTCTGAATTCTACGGGGACGGGACATACAGCATCGACGGGAAAACACTTTCTGGCGGTGAACTTGTGGATTATTATGCTGAACTTGTTGAGACTTATCCCATACTTTCTATTGAAGACCCGTTCCATGAGGACGCATTTGAGGATTTTGCAGAACTTACAAACAAGCTTAAGGATACGATAATTATCGGTGATGATCTTTTTGTTACCAACGTAAAGCGGCTTGAGAAGGGGATTGAAATGAATGCCGGGAATGCACTTCTTCTCAAGGTTAACCAGATTGGTACGTTGTCCGAGGCTTTTGATGCTGCAAGGCTTGCGCAGAAGAATAAGTACAAGGTTGTTGTAAGCCACAGGTCAGCAGAGACCGAGGATACCACGATCGCTGATATTTCAGTTGCCCTTGGCGCTGAGCTTATCAAGACAGGCGCGCCTGCACGAAGCGAGAGGAATGCGAAGTATAACCAGCTGCTGAGGATTGAGGAGGAACTGGGAAGTACAGGGCGGTTTGTGGGAATGTGAATTAAAGAATTTAGTCACAGACCACCTTTTTTCCGTTGAATTATCGTGTTGTGGGAAACAGGAGCCAGAGCCACAATGGCATATAAGTTATCCTCTTATCTCCTATGGTTTCCTCTCCTTCATAGTCCTCGGTTATTATAAGACCGCTTTCCAGATCAAATTCATTCAAAGCGTAAAGCAACCCCTCAACTTCCCGCTCTTTAACTTCCGGCTGGCTGATATCCCAGCATACCTGAATGGCTTCGCTTATCTTTAATTCGTTCATGAGAAGAAAATCCGTTTCTCTCTGCTTTTTATCGTGCCAATAGAATATTCTGGATAAGGGATCAGAAAAGTTTTTCCTTTTCAGTTCTATAAAGACAATATTTTCTGCAATTCGTCCGTAATCCAGCGAAAATCTGAATCCTTTTATATTTCTTATCCCGCTATCGATGCAATATATTTTTTTGGGATTTATTTCCTGTGCTTTGACAGAAAAACTAAATATCGGCACATTAAAAACAAGATATGCGTCCTTCAGGTTTGCTGCATACTCGCCAACTGTATCCACAGAGAGCGAAATATCTTTTCCGACTTTACTAAAATTCATGGGGTTGGATATGTTTTGCAGCAGTAAATTAACCATTTTCTCCATCTTTGCCGCATTTCTGATGCCTCGTTTTTTTATTATGTCCCTGTAAATTATTGTATCAAAATAAAACTGAAGAAGTTGTTTTTTTGTGTCCGGGTTATTTTCAAGGACAATCTCAGGGAAACCTCCAAGTTCCATATATTCAAAGAGGTGATGTTTTATTTCATTTTTTTTAGAATAAGCAGAAATCTGATCTTTGATCGCAAGCTTTGTTTTCAGGAATTCTTTGAAACTTAAGGGATATACTTCAAAGTAAGCGATTCTCCCTGCAAGCCTGTAGCTGAAATCTTCTTTTAACATTGAGAAGTTTGAACCTGAAATAATGAGTTTCATGTCTTTTTCCAGATCATATATCCTTTTCAGGGTATTCTCCCAATTATCTACCTCTTGAACTTCATCAATAAAAACAAAAATTTTACCTTCAGGATTTACCAGTTCTCTGTAACTTTTTATTGCATCATCGATCAGGTTCTCCTTTTGAACCCTGTCGTCATCGCATTTGACAAAAAGAATGTTCTTTGGCAGGATTTTCAAACTTAACCGGCTTATAAGAATACTCATCAAAGTCGTCTTGCCCGACCTCCTGACCCCGATAAATCCTAAAATCTCTTTTCTTTCAAGCCATTGTTCGATGTCTTTTAGCAGTTCGCGTTCGATCAGCTTTGATCCTGCCTCTTTATTCCAGTGGGGATTCCATTCAACCAGGAGCTCTTTGTTCATAGATTCTATTATGGTCGAATGAAGTATATAAATTACTCGATTACAATCGAGTGTATTCCGGCGCCGGGATGATAAAGACAGGAGCGTCGGCGAGGAGTGAGAGGAATGCGAAGTATAACCAGTTGCTCAGGATTGAAGAAGAGCTGGGGAAGGCGGGGCGGTTTGTGGGAATGTGAATAAATCCCTATCGCCTTATCATAAATATATTTCATCGTGGTGTGCAAAATCCAGAAATTCCACGTGATGCTTATCTTCATTTAGTGTAAAAGTCAAAACAAATGGGTCAAAATGCACTCGCCGGATTGTCTTCATGCCGTATTTCAGCGGTTTGTAGTGATTGGGATGCTCAATAATCTCAAAGATCTTCTTTTTGATTCGTGCGAATAGTAGTGCGTCCTTCTTTTTAAGCTTCTTTAATTTAGCTGCTAGCTCAGGCTTTATCTCAAAGGAATAGACCGTCGTTGGGACTTTATTTTTATTCATTTTTTGCCAACGCCTCAAGATTATTTTTGACTACAGATAATCCTATACTGATTTTTCTTAATTTATCCAAATCT
>JACUTP010000084.1 GCA_014859785.1 Candidatus Methanoperedentaceae archaeon
AAAGACAAAGGGAAATATTGAAGGAACTATGTGCCTAACTGAAGGGGAACTCAGGAATAAAAAGAAAGAAAAATAGTATCTTACAATGGACAATTCTCACGGAGGTTAAACAATTGGGTCTAATAATATGCGGCGGCGCGACGCTCAAGTGCAGTTTCGGGTCAGCTCCAAGTTCTTTTACAGTCCTCCCCATAAACAGGGTCAAGACGACAATGCCCATAGCAAACATCATGGACAACATACCATTTGTAAATATTATGCCCTTTGTGATGTGCACCTGGGGTGGTGTAATTGATGTTATAATCCCGGGTCAGTTCACTATAAAGGTTCCGTAGGGTGAAAGCAAGAATTAAGAAAAGGTATTGGGGATCGATGAATCCTTGTCCATGTTTTATGTGTTGTGGGAAGAGGACGAAACCGCGAAGTAATACTCTGATAAGTGGACTTATCATATCAATTACAAGAATGTGAGTTAAAGAAAAAAGTCTTTTCCAGATTTACATGACATTCTTACGAATACACACTTATCACGGTCAATCAAAATCAAATCTCGTCAAGAACGCCTTTTTTACCTTTGCTTTTCAGTTCCCTGATAAGACGCTGGTTCTCACGGAGGAAACACGTGGCATCAGCTTCGATTTGCTTTGTATCGATAAGCTCGCCGTGACCTTCACCCGGACAATCCACAACAGGTTCCAGGCTCATTATCGGCTCATCCGAATACGAAACCTCAACAATCTTAAATGGCAGCAGGCGGCAGACAAGGGGTGCGTTCCCGCGTATTGTGCATTCAAGCTTATCACCGAGGAAAAAACACTTCCCGTTATTTCCCCGAATCCTGAATACCTGGTTCGCCTCATCAAACTCAAGGAAATCGTTATGTGAATACCCAAGCGCTGTTATCCTCTTAATATCAGCGGCTGTAAGCTGAATATTTTCGGCGCAGCATTTTGCACCGCATTTTTCATAGTCACATACCCATCTTTCGATATTCTCAAGGATACGAATCATAGCGAGTAATTGGATTTCATCCGATATAACAATACCCATATCTGGCGTGTATATTCTTCAAATTTTATAATTATCATGATGCCAGTTCGGGAAATACGCGCGCAGACAGATTACAGATATTCAGGTTTTCCTTTTCTGGCATTGGCATATTGCTTCCAGCCTTTTTGTGGCATTCATTTATCTCGACTTTTACATCTTTTTCCAGAGATTTTATTCTCTTAAGCAGTTCTTCGGCGGTAATATGCCGTTCAATTGTGATATTTTCTGGTCTTGCCACATAGAACTGTATGAATCTAATTAGTTATAAAAGGTACATTTTTAACTATAAATGAGTTTTCATCAAAAATCTATCGAAATTATAGCCATATAAACGGCATCAAGTGACAGACTTGCTGAATTAATGAACAAATAAGATGGAGTATGAAGATAAAAACCAGAAATCATTTAAGAAATGTTATTCATCATCAGACTGTGACACTTTTCTTAACCTTTTGACACCGTTGATTTCCTGGATTATTTCAACAACCTTTCCGGGCACGAAATGCTCCCACCTGTCATTTTCAAGCATTCGTCTCCTGATTTCAGTACCCGAATAACTGTTCCTCTTAAACAGGGGTGACTCCCTGACATCAACTCCTGCCTCGCCCAACAGTTCAATAACAAGCGGGTTATTCGTATACGCCACATCAAACGGCGGAACCATGGACATAACATGCGAAACCCACAGGGAATTGCGCCTGATGTCCTCGATTGGAATTACATAATGCTTAATACCAAGCTCCTCGATAGCCCTTGATACCATAAGCACCCGCTCACCCGCAGTAAACGGGTTCTCTATTTCGTGGCTTATCTGGGCGCTGCCAATCCCGATAATAATCTCACTGACTTCAGTGGCTATCTTTTTCAAAACCTCATGATGCCCTAAATGGTACGGCTGGAATCGTCCAAGATAAAGCCCTCGGAGCATATCATTCTGCCAGTGATTCAGCCTGTTCCGGCGGCAATTTCTCCACCCTCTCCATACCCCACGGTCTTACAGGGGAGTCTCTGGCCCAGATTTCCCGCACGAACCCTGCCCAATCCCATTTATTATGCTTATGCTTCATGCCTGCGAGTTTCCCCATAATCTCCATGTTGATAGATTTATCAGAGTACTCGATATCTTTTACCTTATCAAGATACTCTGCCCCCTTTTCTGTCCTGATAAATACCGTGCTCCATCCTTCGGCAGAACCCACAGAACCCACGGAGATATCCGCATAATAAGAAGTGTAATCCAGACAGAAGCCGCATCCTTTACGCGCCATCGGAGCCACGTCTTTAATGGGTACTTCCTTTGTTTCCTTATCAGTCTGGACAATGAATTTGCCTTTCCCGAAATTCATCTTGACAACCTCCCTGATATCCAATCCCATAATATCCGGGATAATCTTTGAACCCATAATCTCTTCCGAGAAACTCTCCATGCAGATAAGACCGATAATTAACTCTATCCTGCCGAAATTCTCCCTGAAAAGATGGGCTCCATGTGCCTGGCACGGTACGCCTACAAGAGCAACCTTTTCATATTTTTCAATTGCATTGTTGTAAGTCTCGGCAAAAGCCCTGTGGATGTCGCGCATTGAAGTGATAACAGGCTGGTATGTATATTTCGTGCCGCTGGCTTTTTCCACATCTTCCGGTTTTGTAAATGTTACGATTTCAGTTTCCCATTTATCGTTCCTGGTAAGACCTATCGCACAGTCGATTTCACCCTGCTCAAGCAGTGACTTTAAAATCTGGGAAACAACAGCACCGTCCTGCCCGTGAAGGGAAACGCTCCTGCCAACACGCTGTTCCCTTATGTTATCAAACTCATCAGCAGGGAAACCATCAAGTATCGGGCATACACGTTCACAGGCATAACAGGAAACACAGGGATTAACCTCAGTCTTGAAAGGGTCAACCCCTGCAAAAAGGACTTCTGTCTTTAACTCCATTTTCCTGTAATTATTTTCCTCTTTGGAAACATCTACTGCTTCCCTTCGCACCACAGGTGCATTCACCGGGCATATTGCCTCACATGAGCCACAGGAACTACAGTAATTATATTCAGTGACATCTGCGATTTTAGGGAGCCCCACATTAGGAGCTTCCATACTGCCCAGTTTTGTCTGCAAATTATTTCCCTCCGATAATCTCTTTGCCAATCAATTTGATGGATTTCTCCTTGTCAGGACCAATCGGGGAACCTACAATAATCTGTGTGACACCGATTTTCTTTAATTCCTTAATCCTTGAGTTGCAGGTATCAGGTGTACCGCATATGGAGAATGCATCAATCATATCGTCGGTGACCATCCCGCCCATCAGTGCCCCGAAGTCGCCTTTCGCGATGGCGTCCCCTATTGATTTCTTGGCAGCCACATCAATATTATGCCTTTCAAGTACTGCATCAGGGGAACCTGCAACAATAAATGCCACAACTACCTTTGCTTCATTCCTTGCCCTGTCCTCTTTCTTGTCGATTGAGAAACAGGCATATGCGCCAACATCAACGTCTTTCGGATTCCTGCCGGCAGCTTTTACCCCTGCATTAATCTGTTTTATTGCGAACTCAAAGTCCTTTGGATGGGATGCGTTAATCAGTACACCGTCTGCGATTTTGCCTGACAGTTCAAGCATCTTCGGACCCTGCGCCCCGATATAAATCGGTATATTCCCTGGCTTGAATGCGAGTTTAGCGCCGTTGATGTTTACCCTTTCACCCTGGTGTGATACTTTCTTGCCGCTTAAGAACTCTCTCAGAACGGAAACTGTCTCGCTGACAGTTGTCATGGGTTTTTCCCACTCGATTCCCATGGCGTCAAAGGTTGCCTTATCCCCGGGACCGATACCTAATACTGCACGCCCGCCTGAGATTTCGTTAACAGCACCAATGCTCTGTGCTGTGATTGCTGCATTCCTTGTGTAGGGATTGGTCACACCTGTGCCCAGTTTAATCCTGTTTGTGTTCTGTGCAAGTACTGCAAGTGTAGTATATACATCCCTGTTGTTATAGTGGTCAGTTATCCATACATTGTCAAACCCGTTGTCTTCTGCAAGCTTTGTGTAATATGCAAGTTTCAGGACAGGGTCACTCGGAACAAATTCGATACCAAACATAAATTATCCTCCTAAGTGAGGGACAATCATCTTTTCTTATTTAAAAGGATATTGGTTTTGTTCTGCGGGTTTTGAGGTTCCTTTAATCCCAGAGAACTTTCAGTCCACTTTTAACAAATTATTATTAACTTGCGCGACTATATCAGCAGGACTTTTTGCCACAACGATGCCCGCATTCTGAAAAGCTGCTATTTTATCCAGCGCGGTTCCGCTGCCAGTGGATACTATCGCACCAGCGTGTCCCATAGTTTTCCCCGGCGGTGCAGATACACCTACAATATAGCCGATAACAGGTTTGCTCATTTCCTTTATGAAACCTATAGAGTCTTCCTCAGCAGAGCCTCCTATCTCCCCCACAAGCACAACAATATCGGTACCCGGGTCATTTTCAAACATTTCCAGTATGTCTACAAACGATGTCCCGATTACAGGGTCGCCGCCAATACCCACTGATGTTGACTGTCCGATTCCGTTTTTCGACAAAATATCAATTATCTCATACGTAAGTGTGCCGCTTCTTGAGACAATACCGACATTTCCATGGCTGTGGATAGGGTTTGGCATTATTCCTATCTTTGACTCACCGGGAGATGTTATTCCCGGACAGTTCGGACCAATGAGCCTTGTGGATGTTTTGTCAAGATAAGCATACACGCGCATCATATCATGCACAGGCATACCTTCTGTTATACATACCAAAAGTCCGATTCCGGCATCGGCGGCTTCAAAAATAGCATCAGCCGCAAACCCTGGCGGAACGAAAATTACAGATGCGTCAGGCTGCACACCTTCCATAGCCTCTTTCACAGAGTTAAAAACAGGAACCCCGTGTATAACTGTCCCGCCCTTCCCCGGAGTCACGCCGCCCGCGATATTCGTACCAAATTTTATCATCTCTCCGGTCTGGAATGAGCCCACGCTACCCGTAATTCCCTGCACAACCACCCTTGTATCCTTAGTTATAAGTATGGACAAGTCCAACCACCGCCTTTGCCGCTTCTTCGGTTGTTGATGCCATTATTATCCCATGTTCTTCAAGTATTGCACGCCCCTCAGCTTCATTCGTACCTGTGAGCCTGGCAACAAGCGGAACACCAATACCTGCAATCACATCCACAATTCCGCGCGCAACCTCATCGCATTTTGTTATGCCGCCGAAAATATCCACAACTATGGCTTTTACATTCTTGTTGGATAAGACAATCCCCATGGCAGTCCTTACCTGCTCCGCATTTGCCCCTGCCCTGACATCCATGAAATTGGCAGGTTCACCACCGTAGTGTTTTACCATATCAAGAACAGCCATGGCAAGACCTGCCCCGTTTACGATGCATCCGATATTACCCTCAAGACCCACGTAACTCATCCCGTGCTTCCTCGCTTCTGCCTCCGGGGAGCCGGATATTTCCTGCCTGAAATCCTGCCTGAAAAGGGCATTGTCGTCAATAACCATCTTTGCATCAAGTGCGAAAACGCCGTCATCTGTTACGGCAAGCGGATTAATCTCTGCAAGCGTGCAGTCTTTTTCAACGAATAACGAGTACAACTTCTGTATGATTTTACTTATTACCCCTGCGTTTTCCCTGTCAAGAATGGCGGCAAGAGCCCGTGACTGGTACAGGTGAACTCCTGTGAGAGGGTTAATATGTTCCCTGTGAATTTTATAAGCGGTTTTGCGTGCGGTTTCTTCAATATCCACCCCGCCTTCCGGGCTTGCTATTATTACCGGACTGCGTGAGTTCCTGTCAATTGTAATTCCAAGATACATCTCTTTTTCCGGTTTCCTGTATTCCTCCACAAGCACTTTCCTGACAGTATTTCCTTTAATCGACATGCCAAGAATAATCTGTGAGAACTGTTTTACTTCAGCAGGATTTTGCGCTATCCTGACACCTCCGGCTTTCCCGCGCCCGCCTGCAAGCACCTGCGCCTTTATGACATATTTTCCAGGTTTAACAGCAAATTCTTCCGCAGTTTCAGGGTTATCAAAAACAGCACCTTTCGGGATAGGAATCCCATATCCTGAAAAAATTTCTTTTGCTTCGGATTCATAGAGTTTCATAATTTATTCCCACAATCCCGGTTGTTTGTTTAAAGTACATTCCCTCATAACAACTTTATGGAAAAGTAATTTAAATAAGTATCTACATTTTAAGAATAATATCTTACCGGAGAAACCGATTTTGCCGCCACATGTATTATCCTTTGCTGATTTATCATATGCAGATATTATCGACATACTTGATACTGCATCTGACCTGAAAGAAAAAAGAGCACGCGGGGAAACTACGGATATATTAAAAAACAAAATACTTGCCATGTTATTTGAAAAATCATCCACACGCACACGCATATCATTCGAGGTGGGAATGTCAGAACTGGGCGGACATGCTATTTTCCTGAGTGCACGTGATATGCAAATAGGTCGCGGCGAATCAATCTCAGACACGGCAAAGGTCATGTCACGCTATGTCAATGCAATCATGGCGCGGGTTTATAAACACGAAACACTAACAGAACTTTCAAAATACTCCACTATTCCTGTTATCAATGCACTCTCTGAACTTGAGCATCCATGCCAGCTTCTTGCCGACCTCATGACAATCAGGGAACGGAAAGGAACACTTAAAGGACTTAAATTTGCATGGTTTGGCGATGGGAACAATGTCTGCAACTCCGCAATCCTTGCATGTGCGATTACGGGCATGAAAATCAGCGTTGCATGCCCCGGAGGGTATGAACCAGACAATTCAATTATAGCGAAGGCAAAAGAACTGGGCGGTGATGTGGAAATCACACATGAGCCTGTAAAAGCCGCAGAAAATGCTGATATTCTTTATACTGATGTCTGGGTCTCAATGGGTGACGAGGAAGAAGCAGAGCAGAGACTCATTGACTTGAAGCCATACCAGGTAAATAGTAAGCTATTAGAACATGCCGAGCATGATGTGGTAGTACTTCACTGCCTTCCTGCCCACAGGGGTGAGGAAATTACGGCAGAAGTGATCGACGGCCCGAATTCTGCCGTATTCGATGAGGCAGAAAACAGGCTGCATGCGCAGAAGGCGCTGCTCATTAAATTACTTTCGTGAAAAAAACAAAAACCTGATGTGCGGGGGTTGCCCAGACCGGTCAAAGGCGATAGGTTCAGGGCCTATTCTCGTAGGAGTTCGTGGGTTCGAATCCCACCCCCCGCATACAAATATATGGATTAGTATATAATTAATATATAAATATACCGGGTTTTATCTTCCGTAGCGTCCCATAAGCTCGGTTTTTGCCAGTACGTGCCTATCCATTGCTTTTTCAAGCTGCTTTCTGGAAGCGCCTGGCTGCATGTCAAGAACGGTGTCAAGTGCATATGCCTTGAAATAATACCTGTGCAGCTTTCCCGGGGGCGGGCACGGTCCACCGTAACCCGTCCTTCCGAAATCCGACTTTCCCTGCCTGCTCCCGTCAGCAAGGACATCTTTTACGGGTACCGCTTCTGCAATCTGCTGTGTACCTGCAGGTATGTTGTAGATAACCCAGTGAACAAATGTCCTTGTTTAAATTACAGGGAAGATTTAAGGTTAGCCTCAAGCCAGTCACCGATAAACG
>JACUTP010000085.1 GCA_014859785.1 Candidatus Methanoperedentaceae archaeon
CGGTTTTAGCGTTGTTGATACTTTCCGGAAATATCATTTTCACATTTTATTACAGTGAATCCCTGAGAGGTATTATCTATGGAACAGTGGGTGAAAAATGGGCACGGGAACATTACCCGAAATGGTACCATACTTCTGAAAATAAAAAGAAAAAATAAACCGAATTATGATTTCTTCTCTATGAAATCCGCAAAAGCAAGATTACCTGTAATCTTCTTGATTTTTACAACGATAATATCACCCTTGTTGCCGTTTGGCACATAAATTGTATATTTATCCTTCTTGGCAATACCGTCGCCTTTTCGCCCTTTTGCATCAATCCTGACCTCATAGGTCTTACCCTCTTCCAGCGCCTCTTCCTTTATGATACTTGATACCTGGCGTTTCTTGACAGGACGGTGTGCACCGCATGCATCACACCGAAGTGTAAGTATCCTGTCACTCTTTAACAGGTGTGTGTCAGGACGACCGCATTCCGAGCAGGTAACATATTCCTTAACATATTGTTCAAAAGCAGAGGTAACAACATCAAAACCAAATTTTCCCTGGAATATCACCCTTGGCCCGTCTTTTTTACCTGCAGTACCGAGTTCCTTCAACAAAAACTTAAACACATGGTCAGGGTTGCGGTTTAATATGTCAGCTATGTTTGCAAAATTCTCAAGTACTGTTGTTTTCCCCTCGGTGAGTAACCTGGGTTCGGGAACCTTGAATCTCTCGCCAGAATTCTTGATTTCAGGCAGCTGGTTTAAAGCCCGGTCAAGATTTGCAACATAGTCATTCATAAATTAATTGTTCGGAACAAGTTCCTGACCTTTGTCTACTACAAGCCTGATAGAGGTTGGTAACTTCTGCCCTGCTGACTTAAGGGATTTTTTTGCCAGGTTGAAATTTGAAGGGTTTACCGATACTGTCATCAGTGGCTGTCCTGATCTCACCCTGGCAGCAGTACTTACCGGTTTCCCGAATGCATTGCGCATTCCCTGTGAAACCCTGTCCGCACCTGCACCGGTGGCTTGCTTGTTCTCCCTCAGGACTTCATGTGGGTATACCCTGATTACCAGGTTATAGTTTGCCGGTCCGAGTTTACCGAGCAGGGCCCTGTTAGCAGTGATTCTTGCAGCTTCAAGTGCACTGTGCCTTACCTGGCAGGCTTCTTCTGCTAAAATGGACATCGTTATAGGGAAATCCCCTTTTGTATTCCCCATGTTAAAAGTAACTATCTTGTTTCCCGGAACACCGCCCATGTACTTGCGCCTTGTGTATGAGCGCTGGGTAATATTCCTGTACATTCTTCCTGGTTTTCTTGCCATTATTATAATCCTCCGATACTGGGATATGAGTGTAAAAACTACTATGCAGTTCACTTCAAGATGACTTTTGAGTTTATAAGCTTTATTGAAATAACATCTTTTCAGGCTCACTTACAAACAAACCACCAAATAAACTTATTACCCATTTGCACGTATTGGATGGCATGATTATCTCGATGACACTCGAACTCAAGGATATCCCAGGGCAGCTTGTTTTAGCACTTGAGCCCATTTCAGAATTTCAGGGGAATATCATGGGCGTGGTACACCAGCACGAGGAGAAAACACCACGGGGCACAATCCCTGTCCAGGTAATGTTCGAGATAGAGCAATCAAGGCTTGCCGAACTTACAGAACGGCTTGAAAAAAGCGGTGTACGGGTTGCAAGGGTTGGCGAGGAGCGGCTAAGGTCATCGGTTTATGTTATCCTTATCGGGCATATAGTACATTCCGATATGGGCGATACCATCGATAAAATAGATTCCACGGGTTTTGCAGAGGTTGTTGAGCTTTCACTTTCCATGCCGGGAATCGATAAACCATCATCAGCATACCTTGTAATCAATGCGGTCAGTGACAGGGAACTGGATAAAGCACTGGATATATTACGTGACGTTGCAAACAGGAAAGAGCTGCTTTTAATCGAGACAATAAGATTGAATTCGGGGGGAACATGAAAACCGTACGAATATCCCTCATAGGATTCGGGGCAGTGGGGCAGGGTGTTGCCAGTACGGTCCTGTCAAAAAGAGATTTTCTTAAAAAGCAGGGTATTGACCTGCGTTTTGTGGGTATTACGGATTCAAAAGGCTCGGAAGTTGATGAGAACGGGATTGACCTTGAAGCTGCAATCTCACGGAAAAAAGACACGGGAAGCGTAGCAACGGGTGACATGACCGCCCTTGAGATTATACGTAATGTTAAACATGAAATAATGGTTGATGTCACGCCGACAAACATTGATGATGGTGAACCCGGGCTCGGGAATATGCTTTCTGCTTTTGGGGCTGGAAGGCATGTCGTTACATCCAACAAAGGACCTCTTGCATTGCGCTTTTCTGAACTTAATGAAGCGGCTGAAGATAACGGGCTGTTTTTCAGGTACGAAGCCACAGTGGCAGGAGCCGTGCCAATATTCAACCTTGTCCATGAAGCCCTTGCAGGGAATACTGTCACGGGAATAGAAGGAATACTTAACGGTACATGTAATTACATACTTACGAGAATGACAGAGGAGAGAATGCCTTATAAGCTTGCATTGAAAGAAGCACAGGAGCTGGGTTTTGCGGAAACTGACCCGACATATGATGTTGGTGGGATTGATGCAGCGTTAAAACTCGTTATTATTGCAAATTCCATTTTCGGAACCGGTGCAACCTACCACGATGTTGACGTGACAGGTATCACGAAAATAACACCTGAAGCTCTTGAGCTTGCAAGCAATAACAACAGCGTGATAAAACTTGTATGTGAGGCTGTTAACGGAACGTTAAAAGTTGCTCCCAGGCTTGTTCCCAAGCGCCATCCCCTTGCAGTTGGTGGAACGCTTAATGTTGCCTCCATCCAGACCGACCTTGCAGGCAGGATAACAATTAGCGGGAAGGGTGCAGGTTCCATCGAGACTGCAAGTTCCATTCTTAGTGATATAATCTACATAGCAAGACATGTATGAAGGCAGTTCGTATCAGGATTGGAGAAGCTGAAACCGTAAGGAAGAAACTGTTATCAGACGGGCTTCTTGACGGGACGCGAAAACCTGTTAAGAGTAAAAATTTTATTGAAATTCCGGTAGTTGAGTCTTTTGAAGACGATGCTTTTATAATAATCGAGCAGGAAGAACCAGTGTTTTATATCCAGAAAAAGGAGTTTGGCGACCTCCTGGATATTCCTGAAAATGAGAAGGAATTCCTGCCTTCGGGATGGCAGATACTCGGGGATATGATAATCGTTACACTTAATCCCTATATTGAGGAAAGGAAAACGGAAATAGGAAGGGGGCTGCTGGCTCTTTATCCAAAATGCAGGAGTGTACTTTTTGACCGGGGAATTTGCGGTGTGATGAGACAGCCGAAACGTGAAATTATAGCAGGTACAGGGGAAACCGTGACACTGCACCGCGAGAACGGGTGCCTGTTCAAAATAGATGCCATGAAGCTTATGTTTTCAAAGGGAAACCTTGCTGAGAAAAAGCGCATGAGCAAACTCGGGATGGGGGAAATTGTGGTTGATATGTTTGCAGGCATCGGGTATTTTTCGATACCAATGGCAGTCCACTCAAAACCCGAAAAGATTTATTCAATTGAAATTAATCCCGTTTCCTTTGAATACCTGGCTGAGAACATACGGCTTAACAAAGCAGGGAAGATTATCCAGCCGCTGCACGGTGACTGCGCGAAGCTGGCGCCTGTCGGGATTGCGCACCGTGTTATCATGGGTTATCTTGACGGGAGGGAGTATCTGGAACACGGCATCCGCGCACTTGTACCAGGTGGCATCCTGCATTACCATGAGGCTGTGCCTGAGGCTGTGGTGCGCCGTCCGGTTGGGCGCATAATCGAGGGAGCAGGAAAGTCTGGCAGGAGTGTTGAAATTGTTGAATTGCACAGGATTAAGAAATACGCTCCTGGAGTGTGGCATGTTGTGGTGGATGCGAGGGTGGGGTAGTGGTGCAAAAATGTTTTTGATAGATCGATGCCCCTGGTTTTTTCCAGGAATTCCACCTTGCTTATTCAATACACACGAGACCAAAACTATAAGTATCAAACATGATATTATCCGTTTTAGAGGTGGTTCTATGAACACTGGAAAAATAATAGCCAATGTATTGTATGCAGTAGGTATCATAGGCGGTATGGAAGGAGTATCAAAAGCGAGCATACCTATCAGTGTGGTTGCCCTGCTCGTGATAATAATCGCCAGCTACCTGCTTGATAAGAACTGAAATACCGGCAAACTTTTATTTTTTTATTAATCACTGCATACCGCAGGTTTTTCGGAATCCAAGCTTTTATGGGATAGCAGGTAGAAAACTCTGAAAAGAGGTAATTTTAAATGAACCTTAAAGGAAGTAAAACAGAAAAGAACCTTCTGGCAGCATTTGCCGGGGAGTCGCAGGCACGTAACAGATACACCTTCTTTGCAAATGTTGCGAAAAAGGAAGGGTATGAGCAGATTCGTGCGATTTTCGAGGAAACAGCAGGGAATGAAAAAGAACACGCAGAAGTATTTTTTAAGCATCTTCAGGGCGGGGATGTTGAAACCACGGCAACTTATCCGGCAGGAGTCATCGGAAAGACCGCAGATAACCTGTTTGCAGCAGCAGAAGGTGAAAAGCTTGAATGGGGTACCCTGTATCCGGGTTTTGCAAAAGTTGCAAAGGATGAGGGCTTCCCTGAAATTTCTGTGTCATTCACCGAGATAGCAGAAGTTGAAGAGTTCCACGAGCGGCGTTACAGGAAGCTCTTGAACAACGTAAGGGAAGGCAAAGTGTTTAAGAAAGACAAGCCTGTGAAATGGCACTGCCGCAACTGCGGGTATATCCACGAGGGAACGGAAGTGCCAAAGAAATGTCCTGCTTGCAAGCATGAACAGGCGTATTACGAGGTGCTGGCTGAGAACTGGTGATATTTCAGTTTTTACAATATTTTTATTACTGTCAAGGGCAAACCTGAGTTCATGATTCTCGGTATTGACATCGGCGGCGCGAACACCAAGCTCGCCTCAGGTGACGGAAAAGTTGCGGAACTCCATTACATCCCGCTCTGGAAAAACACCCGCCTTCCGGAAGCTCTTATTGAAATATCAGGACGGATGATGCCGGAAAAAGCAGGCGTGGTAATAACAGGCGAGCTTGCAGACTGTTTCCCTGACAAGGACGCGGGCCTGTCATACATCATGGATGCCGTGAACAACGCATTTCCTGATGCATATTTCCTGGCATGCAGCGGCACATTTACAAAAGAGAAAACACGCAGTCTTGCCGCTGCCAACTGGACTGCATCATCCCTTATTGCCGGGCGTGATTTCGGTGACTGCATTTTCGTTGATATGGGCTCAACGACCACTGATATTATCCCTGTAATAAACGGCGCGCCGCAGGCAGCACTCACGGATTTCGGGCGCCTTAAAAACAGCGAGCTTGTTTATTCAGGCATACTGCGAACAGGTATTGCAGCGCTTTGTGATTCGTTTGAGATTGACGGCACACGAACGCGCGTGTCATCAGAACTTTTTGCCCAGACCGCAGATGCGTATCTTTTACTTGGCATGATTTCCCAAGGCGATTACACGTGTGATACGCCGGATGGTGCAGGAACGACCATCAAGGACGCAAAAAGAAGGCTTGCACGCGTGGTATGCGCCGACCTGTCAGAAATTGGAGACGATACGATTGTCTCTATAGCCAGGCAGGTTGTGGAAAATCAGCGCATGTATATCATGGACGCAATATGTGACGTGGCAGTGCGGCACAGACTTGAAAAAATTGTTGCCTGCGGGCTGGGGGAATTCTTGATAAAGGAGATAGCGGATGAACTCGGGTTTGGACTTGTCCTGATTTCTGAAAAATACGGCAAGGATATTTCAAAAGTGTTCCCTGCATACGCTGTAGCGCAGCTGCTTGATGAAACCAGTATCCTCCCGGCCTGATTCCTGAGGCTTTTCCACAACATTGATTCTACAACAGGCTTATTCCAGTATTGAATTAACCTCTGGTGACATGCAGTAATCGCATTTTGCAGGAAGGTACCTTCTTGTTGCACAGTTCTTGCACATCTGCACTGGCGCAAGGGGTTTTTCAGGCGCAAGTGCCACCGCATTTACCATTGCTACAATGCTGGGAGGCTCGGGTGCAAGCAGGCATGGCTGGTCGATGAAACGAAGGAGTGCCGTGGCTCTTACGGTAATGGCAGTGTAGGGATATGCGTATGCCTGGACATTGTTGAGTTCAGGGTTGTTCCTGACAGGTGAGAGGTCGATGGGAACGCCCATTACCTTTTTTCCCCCTCCTGGCTTTCGTGCATTTATCCTCTCCCCGCGGGTGGCAAAATCCAGGAAATCGTTAACATGCAGTTCCCCCACCATGGGCCTGTCAAAAGGATGGGTTAACACAAAGTTCTTGAAGCGTTTCTGCATCATGTCCTGGATGTAATCAGGAGTAAAGCCGTCCCATGCCAGGATGTCTGCTATGGCTGAGGCGCTGGCGCCCGTTGCAATGGAGGCTACATCAAACGGGCTTTTTATTTTATCCAGAGATAAAGCAGAGTTCAGGGTACTTGCCGCTACTTCGGATATTGACTCAAGAATCGCCATACACATATCATCCCTGCATAACTTATAGTAAGATGAACCGATATGGTGTCCGATATCCCCCACATGCGTTGGAAGCATTACGATATTCGCGGGATGAACGCCTGCATCAACAGCCGCTTCTACTGTTGGTGAGAATTTCTTCCTGTACATATCAAAATACCTGAACCTGTCGTAGGAGGTATGACCGAGCTCTCCCATGAGATGAAGCATAGCTTGCACAGGCTTATCCCATATCCACTTCAGGTAGCGCTTCTCCTCGTCTATGGCTTTCTTTACGTCCCTCGTGGCGCCAAGGGTTTTAGTGTAAATATCCCCGAAGACATATATCCCGTTCAGTCCCCATGATTTTGCAGAAAGTATAGCCTGTTTATATTTCTTCTCGATCTTCGCCCGCGCCATTATCTGCGCCAGCACATTGAAAGTGCTCCCCGGAAGGGCTGCAAAGTCCTTGGAAGATATTATCCCGTAGAAGCCGTTATGCACCCTTGTTGCTTCGATGCCCACAATGTCTTCGGATTCGTCTATCGTTTCTATGAATATCTCAACCGCTCTACGGAATTCCGGGTCAAGTTCATACATTATCTCAAGGGTGATAGGGGTCTGCTGCCACTCAAGAAAGGCAGTGTCCAGGGGAGTTATGGTATTTGTGAGTGAGGTGAGGATGTCGTAATGAAGCAGCAGGGAGCTCTGGTATAAGTCCATGGCTTCTTTTGACTGCTCCTGAGAGCACTCAAAACCTTTGATGACGTTCACATACGGACGTGCGTGCTCAAGCAGGAAATCCTGGTATCTGTTGGTTTTTATTGCCTGTACTGCTGCGTTCTGGGCTGCTGTGGCATCATTCACCACTTTTTCGATAAGGTTCATTCTTTCCTCGATTTACTGCATTTATCCCATGTTTAATTCCTTTAAACCAGCATTACTCCTTTGTTTGTATATAAAGCCTTTATATCTTTGATTCTGTTTTTGGCTTATTTCTGAAAGCTATAATTACGCCTAATTCGTCACCGTTGATCCTTTTCAATATTGATACCAGAAACATGACTGACGGTATGCCACTTACCGTATAACTATAAAAAATAATTTAG
>JACUTP010000086.1 GCA_014859785.1 Candidatus Methanoperedentaceae archaeon
GGCAGACCAGAGCCTGAGAAAATCGGGAGTTTCTGTCCCCTGACAAGCGTGTTCATCCCGTCAATGGTAGAGATACCTGTCTGGATGAAGTCCTTTGGCGGAAGTCTTGCATAAGGGTTAATTGCGGCACCGTTTATATCGATCCTGTCTTCAGGTACGATACGGGGTCCGCCGTCAAGGGGTTCTCCTGAACCTGAAAGAATCCTGCCTAGCAGGTCTTTTGATACGGGAAGCTTAATGGTTTCGCCCGTGAACCTGACACCGCAGTCCCTGTTAAGACCTCCCGTACCCTCAAAAACCTGGACAACCACAATATCATCCGAGGTATCAAGTACCTGTCCTCTTTTTGTCGTGCCGTCAGCAAGTGTTATATTGACGAGTTCGTTGTATCCGATGGGTTCTGTTTTCTCAACGAATATCAGGGGTCCCGATATTTCCCTTATTGTTTTGTATTCTTTCGTCATTTTTACACTCCTCCCAGGCTTTTGAACTCATCTTCCATTTTCTTCAGGATAACATTAAGTGCCTTATCAAAGTCTTCTTCGAATTTGACCTTGGCAAGCTCATCTTTTGATTCCGTTTTAAGAATCTCAGACATCGGCACACCGCTTTCAAGAGCAGTCTGTGCTTTGTCACCCCAACCTGAAATTGCTTTTAATAACCTGTACTGTTTATCCATCGGGCAGAACGTATCAACCTCGTGGAACGCATTCTGCTGGAGGAAATACTCACGTATCATCCTTGAAATTTCAAGGGTCAACTGCTGGTCTTCAGGCAGCGCGTCAGACCCGACAAGCTGCACAATATCCTGCAGTTCAGCTTCCTTCTGGAGCAGTTCCATGGAATCATCCCTGAGTTTTACCCATTCAGGTGAAACATTTTCATTATACCAGCCTCCCAGTGCCTTTGAATACAGTGAATAACTGTTAAGCCAGTTAATGGACGGGAAATGCCGCCTCTGTGCGAGCTTGGCATCAAGAGCCCAGAATACTTTCACGATACGAAGCGTGTTCTGGGTAACCGGTTCTGAGAAATCGCCACCCGGAGGTGAAACCGCACCGATAACAGTAATCGAGCCTTCCTTACCTGAAAGTGCATCTACCCTGCCCGCACGCTCGTAGAATTCAGAAAGTTTGCCTGCAAGGTATGCAGGGTATCCTTCCTCACCAGGCATCTCTTCAAGCCTTGATGAGATTTCCCTCATTGCCTCTGCCCAGCGTGATGTGGAATCTGCCATCAGTGAAACATCGTATCCCATATCCCTGTAATACTCGGCAATTGTAATACCTGTATAAACAGAAGCCTCTCGCGCTGCCACGGGCATGTTGGAGGTATTTGCTATAAGAACAGTCCTCTCCATCAATGGTCTTCCCGTTTTCGGGTCCTCAAGTTCGGGGAACTCGTTTAAGACATCTGCCATCTCGTTCCCGCGCTCACCGCATCCGATATAAACCACGATTTCAGTATCGCTCCATTTAGCAAGCTGCTGCTGGGTAACGGTTTTCCCGCTTCCGAATGGACCCGGAATGGCTGCTGTCCCGCCTTTTGCAACAGGGAACAGACCGTCAAGGATTCTCTGTCCTGTAATCAGCGGCGTATTGGGCATCAGTTTCTTTTTTACCGGTCTTGGTGCCCTGACAGGCCACTTCTGCATCATTGTAAGTTCGGTTCCATCCTCAAGGATGCATACAACCTCGTCAACCTTGAATTTGCCTTTCCTGATTTCAGCAACCTTGCCTGAAACCCCTGGAGGAACCATGATACTGTGTTCGATATTCTGTGTTTCCTGGACAGTTCCTATAACAGTTCCCTGTTCCACCCTGCCTCCTTTTTTTACAGCAGGCTTAAAATCCCACTCTTTTTCACGGGAAAGACCGTCTGCAAAAACACCGCGCTTAATAAAATCTCCCATCGTCTTCCTCAAAATAGGAAGAGGACGCTGGATTCCGTCATATATGCTCTCAAGCAATCCTGGCCCGAGTTCCACTGACAGGGGCATGCCTGTATTTTCAACAGGTTCACCAGGTCTTAATCCTGATGTTTCCTCATAAACCTGTACCGTGGATTTGTCACCTTCTATACCGATAACCTCGCCCATCAGGCCTTCGTTACCGACCTTGACCACATCGTACATCTTGGTACTAATACCGCTAATGATAACAACGGGTCCTGATATACGATAAATTTCACCTTTACTTTTCATTTTCCAAGACACCTACTGTTTTTTTAAATTGATGTTAAGTTAATATCATTTCCATAGATCGACACCCACGGATTGTTTTATCTTCTCCCTTAGATTCGAACTCTCGCCTTTCCCGCCGATTGAGATAATTGTCGGCTCAACAGAATCATCCAGCGTTTTTTGCAGATGGTCAGGCAGCCTGCCAACATCATCCTGGTGAAGGACCAGGATAGCAACTGTCCTGTCTTCCATAATACCTTTAATTTTTTCCTCGATATCATCATGGTTGGTCTCGAAGATTTTTCTGACACCTGCAAGTCTGAAACCAATCACAAAATCGCTGCTTCCAACTACTGCTATTTCCATCTACATCACCAGGTGGGTTTTAATAATATCTTCCTTAAGAGCCGTTTCTTTTCCACGCACCACGATTCTCAGGTTGTCAATTTCGATTTTCTTGCTGATAATATAAGCCAGAACAGGAAGTATCGAAAGCGGGTAATAATACGAGATACTGGTAATATACGATTGTGCATATTTATCAAGACGCGTCTCCACGTTAAAGAGTGAACTCAGGTCTTCACTGACATCAGAAATGGCTTTCCAGTAAGAGTAATCCTCAAGTGCGCGCACAAACTCATCAAACGACAGTGAACTGAGCCTGTTAAGGTCTGTTTCCTTTAACTCGAAACCGCCCGGGATAAGCATCTTCAGAATATCATCCCGTTCCATGCCGCCGCGTTTCATCCTGAAAAGCAGTTTCAGGTTTATGAGGTCAATCTCTGTCCTCAGGTATTTCAGGAAAAGTTTGTTTCCGGTTGATGAAACAGCTTTTAACAGGCTGGAATAATACATCTTGTCAAGTTTATTCTCAATATCTGCAAGGTCACCGCTGTATTCCTGAAGTACATGATAATAAGGCGTTCCTGCGAATGCCGCTATTACACCCTCAACAGAATCAATCTTGACAATTTCTGTAATATCCCTGTACCTCAGCTGTCCTGCAGAAACAACATCTTCGAGGATTTCCTCTTCACTGGCACCTGAGAACTTTCCACGAAGTATGGTTTTTATATTCCAGATATCCCATGAGTGGAGATATTCCGTTATCAGGAAATTAGCCTCGCCCTGGGAAACATCCAGTAATTTCCGGTATGTCAGTGCAAGGTTCTCGTTAAGTGCATGTTCGAAAAGGTCGGTACCGCTGTATTTCTTGGAGAGTTCATCAACATTTTTTTTATACTCTGTTTCCCCGATAAAACGTGTGATCTCGGGTATTTCCATGTTGAGGAATTTCGGGTACATCTCCTTCGGTATGAGCTTTCCCTTCATAGCCCGTACCCGGGCTACAATATATGCGTATTTGAAACCGTCTGAAATTCCCATTTTTTCTTCACCCAAAGAGTATATCAGAAACCTGTTTCAGTGATTGCTCACTCGTCTCTTTTAAAATCGTGTCATACTTGAAATCAAGGTATACCCTGCCGTCCTCGTTTTCTATTACAACACCTCCGATGCAATCGATTTCACCTGCGTATTTCAGTTTTGTGAGTTTATTGACCACAGCTTTATCCTCGCTTCTTGAATAAACCTTGCTGTTTCCTGCCTCGTTCTTTTCGATAATCGCTTTCAGGAGTTCTTCATTCTTCTCAGCCGGGAAGTTTCTAATAGCCTCCACTGCCTTTTCATATACAATATCCAGAATCTCCTTGCGTGCATTGAGCAGCGCCCTTTTAACTTCGAGGTTGGCACTGGATAATTCCTGCTGTTTAAGTCTCTGGATATCTGCTGCAACAGCCTCTTTTTTCGTCTCTTTAATCTTTTCAGCCCGGGACTGTGCATCTGCAATAATCTGCGAAGCTTCCTTTTTTGCTTCTTTGCTAATCTTATTAGCTTCTGCCTTTCCCCTGGCTTTAATCTCCTCAACTATTGCTTCTAGTCCCATATTTGTTCACTTTTTTAGAAAACGAACAATAATATCAATGCTACTACAAGACCGAAAATTGCGATGGATTCGGGAATGACTGTCATCAACAGACCTTTACCGAAGAATTTCTCATCTTCAGCCATTGCGCCGACTGCTGCGGCTCCAATAGTCTGTTCACCCATACCCGCGCCAATTCCGGCGAGTCCTACTGCGATTCCTGCTCCAATTGCGATTAATCCTTTCGGATCCGCTAACATTGCTGATGGTTCTACCATTTTTTTATTCCTCCGTATATTTTCTAATGTATCCAAAGGGGATGTACCTGGTACCCCCCCCTTCATAAAATTTAGTGAAAAATTCAACGTAATGAAGCCTCAATGAGTGAAGCCCGGGACCGATTATCCCTAGTAACAGGTTTATGCTGTGCCCTACTACCAGAATTAATATTCCTATAATAGCCGCGCCTATCCCCCCGCCAAGTAATACACCATCCGGCATGATGAATAAATCCTTTGAAAGGGTGTTAACTACAAGGGCAATTCCTGCCGATGACAAACCTATTGCAAGTATCCTGGCGTATGATAACACGTTACTCAAAAGTGTCGGGATTTCCATTATTGCAATCGGACCTTCACCTTTTATCAGCAATACAACCCCGATTATAGCCAGAAGCAGTCCACCTGCAAAAACAGGGTTGCCTGTTGGTACCGGAGTCTTTGATATAAGTGCAGGCATAAGTTTTGCTACTACCGCAACACCACCGAACAGTAACAGCATCCAGCTTCCCTTCTCGTATATTGCATGCTTTAACCCGTGCATTATTGTAACATTCCTGAAACCGAATACAAGCCCGAGTGTCAGGTGGAGTATACCGATTACGAAAGTGAATAATAGTAAGGGCTGCACGGCATCAAACCTGTGTATAGGCATGTTGATTCCCGCAATTGCAGGTGCTGCAATCCCGAGAATACCCTTTTCCAGTTCCCCGTGAACGACCATGTTAAATATTGGCAATCCGAAAAACTCGCCGTACAGCACACCGAGAAGGGTTGACATTATCCCGGATAGAAGAAGTATCAATGCAAGGGCGTTGAGTCCGCCTGTCCTGAACTTGTTCTTGATTGCAAGTGCAAGTGCACTTACGAGTAACCCGTATCCCACATCACCGAGCATGATGCCGTAGAACAGCGGGAATGTGATGAATATAACGGCTGATGGGTCGATTTCCTTGTATTTCGGGGTTGCGAAAGTATCTATCAGGAGTTCAAACGGTTCGGCAGGTCCGGGATTTTCCATCTTGACAGGTATTTCTTCAACACTTACCTGATCAGTCGACTTTGTAATATATGCCAGCCCACCCGTGCTCTCTTTCAGTTCCTTTTCTATTTCATCATATTTTGCGGCAGGTATCCACCCGTCAATAACGAATGCGTTTGTGCTTGTGGCAAACCTCAACGGTGCTTCTGCCTTCTGGGTTTCCACTGAAAGGTACTCATCGGATGCCAGGATGAACCCCGAATACTCTTTTTTTATTTTTTCAAGTTCGGAATTGATGGATTCATGTTTCTGTTTAAGCTCTGAAACCTCGTTATTAAGCGCCTCGATTATTACAGGCGGGTTGCCTTCAAGAGCGGGCGCTTTAATTTCTACAAACGTGCGCTCATCCTGAAGAAGCTTCCGGACTTCTTCCTCAAATGCTTCTGGTACGAAAAGGGCGAAAATCCTCCTTTTTTCATATTCTCCGGTGAATAGTTCATAATTATCCGTTATTTTGGAAACCCTTCCCTCAAGTTCGGCATTGATAAAACCGGTGAAAACCCTGATACTTCCGTATCCACTGTAAGCTTCAAGAGGAAGTTCCAGACCGAAAAACGGCTTGACAGCAGCGATGAGATCTTCCTTTTCTTTTAACCTGAACTCAATATTCCTGAGTTCATCAACACGTGATGTAACCTCTTCCTGCAGTTTCTTTATTTTTTCATCGATAACGGAAGGAAGTTGCTTTGCGCTTATCTTTTCACCTGGCATTTTTCCAGAAACGCCGAGCTGGCTGGATATAGCCCTTAACGATAATAATTTTTCCGAGAGTTCGGATGCTGTTTTCAGGGGATGCCCGATTTTGAAATCCTCACCATCTTCCAGGTAATCGGTTATATGCAGAACGTCCATCCTGTGAAGTGTTGAAATGGTTGGCTCCATAATTTCCTTTGTGCCAGCAATAACAACCCTTGCCATCCTTGTTGGTTTAAGCATTAACCGCCCTCTCGAACTCTGATAATATGAAATTGGTGGCTTTTGTTACGTTCTTTTTCGCATTCTTCTTGTTTTCTTCAGCTTCTGCTGCACCCTTCTCGATAATTTTCTCCCGCTCCTTATCGATTTTCTTCCGGGCTTTGCTCATCTCTGATTCAGCATACTTTTGAGCTTCCTCTTCTGCCTGTTTTAGAAGCTCTTTTGATTCTAAATGGGCTTCTGAGATTGTTCTGTGTTTTGCTTCATTTGCCCTGGCAACAAGAACCGTGGCTTCCTCTTCTGCCTGCTTAATCCCTGATAAAATTTCAGCTCGCGTCATTTAATTCCTCGTTAATATAAATATAATAGTAATTCGTTTTTGATGTCACCATGATATGAAATCACATACTTAAAACATTCGGTTTTTTACTGGAAGAATATTGCGATGCAGTACTATATTTTTAATGATAAATCATTTTAATTAAAATTGTTATTCAGCCTGAACTGGAAATTGTCATAAAAATACTGGCAAGAACAGGTATGACAAGGTTATCATCCACCGGTTTCCCGATAATCCGCAAATGTACGGCATCCCCCAGGGTTGCACCGAGTGCCCCCATGAAATATACGCCAGGGGACAGGACTTTCATATCAGGGGCATGAGGGAGATTCATGAGTATTACCCAGGTTGCAGTGCATACGGAAAACATTACAGCTATTATGGGAAGGGGTTTTATCCACCTGCCTGTTTCCTGGCGAACGTTCCCGCCCCTTACCGCGGCACCTGCAATACCTGATGCCGCATCCCCGAACGCCAGCATGAATAAAGCCGCTATTGCGATTGTTTTATCAAAAACAAGTATTGTAAAAAGGGCAGCAAGCTGGAAGTATATGTACGCTGCAACCTGTTTCTTCTCATGCGGACGAATCAGCATTTCAGGGAAGTTCAGTTTCCCGTGAAGCCGCAGCCATTCAACCACAAGAAGGACGGCGTTTATGATTGAAAGAAAAACAATGGCTGTTTCCCGGTCAATGAAATAATACACAGCCGGGATGAGAGCACCTGTTAAGTGTATGGATTTTCTCCTGAGTTCAGGCAATAACAGCTCAAACATTGGTTTATGTTATTATGCCATGTTATGTTATACAATGCTTCCGGCATCCTCGAATGTTTTTCCCGAAGAAATCAAACTATACTCTAAACGGTTGAGATTTTGATATCTTTAAACGACTGGAAATTCCAGGAT
>JACUTP010000087.1 GCA_014859785.1 Candidatus Methanoperedentaceae archaeon
CCGCCCATCATGCCCTGGGGCGAGTATCCAGTGGGATAACCACCGTAAACGAAACGAGAGTAACTGGAACCAAAGACTAACCCAGTGACACCTACAATAATCAGTACAACAGCTAAAATACCAAGAGTTCTCTTCTCCATAACTTACCTCCCAATTTAATTCTTACTCTATGGAATATAATACCTCTGTTTCTTCACCATTCTATCCATACCTGGCTGCAGCATCAACCACTTTTTTAAGCTTGCTTTCAACCTGCTCTGCAATCGGTAAAAGCTCTGGATTGCCTACTTTTCCAAGCTGTACAGTAGGTAAAACTGCGCTGATGAATGTTTTTCCACCCTGAACATAAACTATTACATTGCAGGGGAGCAAAACCCCGATATCTCGCTCAGCAGTTAGAGCCTCATGCGCCAATGTAGGATTGCATGCTCCCAGAATTATGTAATCATCGAAGTCTATATTAAGTTTGGTCTTAAGGGTTTGCTTGACATCTATTTCTGTGAGAACCCCGAAACCTTCTTTTTTCAGCTCATCCTTTACTTTTATAACTGCATCTGCATAACTCAAAGTAACTGGTTTTTTGTAGTTGTACATTTTAAATTACCTCCGTTTCCTCTTTTATAGTAGGTCTTTCCTTTTCTCTTCAAATTCTTCTTTACTTATCTCTCCCCTGGCGTACTTTTTCTTCAGGATTTCAAGGGCAGATTCCTGCTCCTTTCTGGCTCCACCGCTTTCCCATAAATATTTGATAAGCAGAACAAGCCCTATGATTACCAGTATCCAGAATATCAACCCCATAAACATCATTCCATAGCCTATACCAGAACCGTCCATCATTCCGAATTGCATATTTAGCCTCCACTTTTTTTCTATTCCTTTTGTCCAAAGATTCTGTCATATACCTTAGTCCATCCTTTTTGAGAACCTGCTGCCACAAACATAGCGCATGCCACAGCTTCTGCTATCTGTTCATTGGTAGCGCCGTATTTCTTTGCTCGCTCTGAATGAACCTCGACGCAACTCTCGCATCTCATAAGTACGGATGCAGCTATAGATATAAGTTCTTTTGTACGGACATCAAGGGCACCTTCTTTATAGACTTCATTTCTTAACTCTGAGAATGCCTTTGCAACATCTGGTGTTTTTTCGCTAAACCATGACAAATTTTATTCCTCCCTTTCTTTTGAATTATTAACTAACACACTATCACATTAAAGTCAGCCCAGCTTTTTCATATGTTTCTCCTTTTAAATTTCAGTATTCAGGGTACTTATAATTTTTCCCAATCACTTTTACTGCACAATCAGGAGGGCAGCAGCGAACCGGGGGAATCTGCTAAACTGAAAAGCTCACATGGTATAATATACATCAACCCCTGTTATTTTTTAAGTTTCAACTACATACTATTTGAAGTGAACGATTCTATATGTCCAGATTGAAACCAAAGGGTGGAATAAGGTTTGGGTATAAACGTAACTTTAATTTCCCATAACCCCTTAATAGAAGAATACAGGGCTTGTTACCGTTTTTGCCTATAAACGTTTTTCGGTCATCTGTTACTGAGTTGATAAATTAAAAAAAGGCGGAAAGTATTACCCACCGCTCACTGCCGGAAGAATCGAGATCTCATCAGCATCCTTTACAGGGCTTTCAAGACCGCTTAAGTGCCTGATATCCTCACCGTTCACGTACAGGTTAACGAACCTCCTGACCTCGCCTTTGTCAAGGATACGCTTCTCAAAATCCGGACCGAAATCCTCGACCAGTTTATCAAGCACACCTTTAACGGTTGTATCGCCGAGTTCAAGTGTCGTTTCACGAGCTTTTGTCACGTTGCTCAATGCCGAAGAAAATCTTATTTTAACCATTTCATATCACCTTCACGTACCCAGGACAGGAGCGGTTTCCTGCCTGTGAATATCATGTTTATGTACCAGCAGCGCCTCAAACTCTGCCATTGTGGGTTTTATCACCTTCGGGCGCACAAGGGATTTAAGCAAAGTATCCTGCGCTTTAAGACCGTTACCTGTAACATATACAACAACCCTCTCGTCAGGCTGGATGTGTCCGCTTTCAACAAGCTTTTTCAAGCCTGCAACAGTGGTTCCTCCTGCGGGTTCTGTGAATAAGCCCTCTGTGCGGGCAAGAAGATGGATTGCCTGGATAATTTCGTCATCAGTCGGTGATGCGGCATAACCACCTGAATCCAGTATCTCTTTCTTTGCATAGTAACCGTCCGCAGGGTTTCCTATTGCAAGGCTGTGCGCCACGGTTTCGTAGTCCCTGACAGGTATTACTTCCGCATTCTTCTGGACCGCTGTTGATATTGGCGAGCAGTTAAGAGGCTGTGAACCTGACATCCTGACAGTGCCGCTGTCCACAAACCCGACATGCTCAAGCTCCTTATAGCCGCGTGAAATTGCACACAGAAGCGCGCCGCTTGCCAGCGGGGCAACCACATGGTCGGGAACTTCCCAGTCCAGCTGTTCTGCTGTTTCAAATGCCAGCGTTTTTGACCCTTCGGTGTAGTAGGGACGGATATTGATGTTCACAAATCCCCAGTCAGGATGGGAATCCGCAACCTCGCTTGCAAGACGGTTTGCATCATCATAGGTGCCTTCCACTGCAATGACATTGGGACCATATACAAGCATCTGGACGATTTTTCCTATTTCAATTGTTCCAGGTATGAAAATGTATGCAGGAAGTCCTGCTTTTGCCGCATGGGCACCAACTGCTGCCGCAAGGTTCCCGGTACTTGCGCATCCAACTGCTTTTATATCAAATTCAAGTGCTTTGGAGACTGCCACCGATGTAACCCTGTCCTTGAACGAATTGGTCGGGTTCACGGATTCATCAAGGATATAGAGTTCCTTTAAACCCAGTTCTTTGCCGAGGCGTTCTGCCCTGTGGAGCTTGTTAAAACCTGCACCAAGGTCGATCCTTCTTTCGGATTCCACGGGCAGGAAGTCGGCATATCTCCAGATTGATGTGGGACCGGCTGCTATTTTTTCCTTGCTTACATTATTTGATATGCAATCCCAGTCGTAATTAACTTCAAGCGGACCGAAACATTCGTAGCAGGTATTCTGGATGCCGGCAGGATACTCAGCACCGCATTCCCTGCATTTCAATCCGATAACATGACTCATTTTTTCTTCACCTGTACTTACTACAACATTACCATATATAATATTTGTTGCTATAAAGCATTACTGTGAGTAATAAGGCGCGCTATAATAAGAAGATGGTTTTGATTTTGAAAAAATCCAGTTTGCCTTTCCCTCTACTTTTTTATGATTTGAATACCTGTACTTTACGTCCATTGTAAAGTTAAATGTTACGGCGGCATCATTAGGTCAAATCCTTGCCCCGAAAAAAACTGTTAATTAAGTCATCATGAGCTTCCTTCCGGATATTATGTAAAGCACATCGTCCAAATACAGCGACCTCCTGAAATAACAAAACCACTCACTTCATAACATCCACAAGCGCAACCCTCTCCCTGACAAGCTCCGGAATCCTGTCAGCCCCTACAACCCCCACCTCCTCATCCGTGATATTGAAAATATCCATCAATTCTTTTTTCCTGGATTCGGTATATTTGATGACCGGTGAGGGTTCAACATCATCAAAACCTGATAAATCAGGTTCATCCCCCACCGCAACAAGTACAATGTTGTTTCTCCCTTCCTGTATCCCCAGTTTAACCGCTCTGTTTATCTGCCGTGTTCCTGCGGCATAAAGCATTATTTCCTTTGCAAGGTCATTTGCGATATTCCTTCCTTTTACAAATGATTCATTTGCTTTTTCAACAGCAAACACCAGATGCTCTTCACCTGCAAGCTTATCTGCGTTAAGAACCTGGATTACAGAATTACTTTTACTGCCTTTTTCCTTAAGCCTGCGCAGGAACTCATCAACATTATCAATGGTTACGGAACCTTCAAGGATTCTAATCATGCATCCCTTGAACATGTTATATTATGAAAAAGGTAACGATATAATATCAGGAACTTACATCGAAACAACTGCTTTTCCCGTGACTGTCAGGACAGTCATAATTAATCCTGCGAGCATTACGCCGCCAAGTATTGCTGCCAGTGAATGTTTGAATTTTATCCCGAAAACAAATGCTGCCGCACATCCTGTCCATGCCCCGGTTACAGGAAGCGGCACACCAACGAACATAGCAAGGGCATATGTCCCGTATTTTTCAAACCGTGCATTGTGGTTTTGTCGTGTTCTTTTAAACAGCCACGTAAAAAAAACATCACCGATATGCCATCGCCTGAGATAATTGGAAACCGGTTCAAGAAACAGAAGCAGGGGTATAACAGGTATCATGTTCCCGAAAACGGAAAGTAAGTATGCCGTGACAGGGTCAAATTCGAATACCAGTATTGCAATCGGGATGGAAAGCCGAAGTTCCGCAATCGGGAGCATGGCAATAAGAATTACCGCTATCCAGTACGGAAAAGAGCCGAAAAGCTGTATAAGTGTTTCAGGATTCATTTTGGTCTGAGCCGCACAGGACAAAATGTGCAATAAGTGCTTCAAGCTGGATTCTTTCGTTTGCACCTTCTGCAATCCTGAAATCAATCTCGCCAATCCTGTCTATGAGGTTAACTTTTAGCCGGTCAGGAATTGTCATATCAAGCATTCCCCTGTATATCTGCCCTATAATATCCTCGCCGGAAAGTCCCTGCTCGATTAGCAGTTTATCCAGCATTGCGCGGGATTTCATGAAATCCCCGCCGAGACTGAATTTCACAAGTTCCTTCACTTCCTCGGGTCTTGCTGTGGCTGTTGACCTGTAAATTGCATCCATGTCAACGGTCTTCCCCATCATTGCAGCAGCCTGGAGGGCATTGATGGCACGCCTCATATCCCCTGCTGCAACGTATTTAATGGCTTCCATACCGTCATCTGTCAGGTTAGCGCCTTCTTCTTTTGCTATGTATGCCAGCCTTTCCTCAACTGCTTCCGTGGAAATGGGCCTGAACCTGTAAACAGCGCATCTTGACTGTATCGGTTCGATGATTTTAGAGGAATAATTACAGGAAAGAATGAAACGGCACGTGCTCGTATATTTTTCCATCGTGCGCCTGAGTGCGGATTGCGCGTCAGGTGTCAGTGCATCTGCTTCATCAAGGAAAATTATCTTAAACTCTGCATCCCCAAGCGGGGAAATACGGGCAAAGTTCTTGATTTTGTTTCTCACGACATCAATACCTCTCTCATCACTGGCATTTAGTTCTGTGAAATTATTTCTCCATGTCTCCCCGAAAAGTTCACGGACAACACATATCGCAGAAGCTGTTTTCCCGACACCTGGCGGACCTGAAAAAAGAAGATGCGGCAGGTTTCGTGTCCGGATATATGATTTCAGGCGTTTAATTACGTCGTCCTGTCCAACGATGTCATCAAGTTTTTTCGGGCGGTATTTTTCTATCCAGATTTCTTCTTTAAGCATTTAGTCATAATAAGATGCAAATGTTATTTAAGTTTGCTATCGTAGTTTTTCCCCACCCCTGACAAGCGATGTAAAAACACCAGCCAAACATATAACGGCAGCCACCAAAAAAGCATCATGGAATCCTCCGATGAATGCGGGTTCATATGCCAGACCCGTACTTTCCAGTAAACGCAAACTTCTTGTGAACACTGCTGCAGATACCGCAATTCCTGTAACCATACCGAGGTTTCGCATGGTTGCAAGCATGCCAGAAGCAATCCCGAGCCTGTTTGACCGGACTGAACCCATTATAATGCTGTTGTTGGGCGACTGGAACATTCCCATCCCCAGTCCCACAAGCCCGAGCCGCATTATAATATCAAGGAAACTTGAATCCCTGTTAAGACCGGCTATCAGGAAGAGGGCAAGGGCGGTAATAGCCATTCCAAGACTCCCTGGAAGGGGTGAATTCGTTTTATCAAATACCCAGCCAGAAAGCGGCGCTACCAGTGCCATGATAAGCGGAACTGCCATCAGTGCCAATCCCACACTTTTCGTACTGTAACCAAGTATTTCCTCCATATAATATGGCATGAGAAGTATCACCGAGAACATGGCAACAAAACTCAGGAAACCGCTTGTATTGGCTGCCGAAAACGGTTTATTCCTGAAAAGGTCAAGCTCTATAATAGGCATTCTCGCTCTTTTTTCAGTTATAAGGAATAATCCTAAAAACAAAATAAAAAGTGTGAAAAGAACAATGATTACCGGGGAACCCCATCCCATCTCCTGCCCCTGTGTTATTCCGAGCATCAGTGCCACTACGCTTACGAACATGAGAACCGCACCAGGAATGTCGAATTTCTGGCTGCGGTGAACTTCATCAGGTTCCAGTACTTTCATGGCATATACCGTCCCGGCAAGCCCGATTGGTATATTGATGTAGAAAATACTCTGCCATCCTGCCAGGTCTATCAGGAATCCACCAAGGGCAGGTCCGGTCATTGAGCCGATACTTACTACGGTTCCGATAAGCCCCAGTGCTTTTCCCCGTTCAGTGGATGGAAACACCTGTGTGACAATGGCAGGACCGTTTGCCATTAACATGGCAGCGCCTATGCCCTGCACGACACGGGATGCTATTAACTGTCCTGAGGATGCTGAAAGACCGCAAAAAGCTGAACCAATAGTGAAAATTAACAGTCCGCCACAAAAAATGTATTTTTTCCCGTACATATCAGAGAGCCTGCCGAGTGTCAATAGCAGGGTGGTGATTGTAAGGAGATATGAAAGGAGGACCCACTGGATGGTGTTCAGGTTGGTGCTGAAATACCTTGTCAGTGTAGGCAACGCTACATTCACGATACTGCCGTCAAGTGTTGCCATGAACACGCCGATGGAAACCACGAGCATTGCGCGCCATTTGTAACTGTTATCAATTTTATCATCCATCAATATCAGGATTTCTGGATGATGCGGTATGGCTTTATAGTTTCCTGATACCGTGTCCCTGGAAGTTACTCCATAAACATTGCATCCTTCATTGCCAGATAACGTTGATATTATTAATAACAACCACGATATAAAATAGGTTCAAGACAAACACAATTATAATCAGGTTTAAATCTGAAATCGTTGCTATTGAATTTACCCAGATGTTTTTATTTGAGATTAAGACCTCGGACCTCTCCCATATGTCTTTAATAATATATCCGAATATAACCACAAACAATATTTTCATGCTTAAGGATAAAATCATTCCGAAAGCTTCAAACAGGTATGCAGTGTTGTTGTTTGCTTCGGAAGCATCAAAATATTTTATACCCACATACGTACTCAATGCATCCAGTATGTTCAATATAATTAACAAATAGATGCCGCACTCAATTATTTTCCTGTAGTATTTTAACGTCTCCCTAAACATGGCAGATGCCCCAGCCAAACACAGTAACCTGTGTGTTGTTTACAATCTCTCCTGTTAGTTTGGGTTTTTAACCTGATTTAAAGGTTAATTTTGTCTCCACCAATAAATATTACACTTATTACTTAAAAATGTTTGTTTCCAATGTACCCTGAAACC
>JACUTP010000261.1 GCA_014859785.1 Candidatus Methanoperedentaceae archaeon
TCACCGCTTCGTCCGTTTGGCGAAATTCACATCAGGAATTTGAAGAGCAGTTCTCTGGATGAGGGATTTTCTACCACAGAGAACACAGGGATACTCAAGAATTCATCTGGATTATCACCGCTTCGTCCGTCTGGCAAGGCTCACAAAAAGGAGGTTATTGAATGAGCGATAATGTTTTTTCAACAATATGCCCTGGATGTAATTTCGGGTGCGGGCTGTATATCCGCGAGGGTGACAAAATCGAGGTTGATTTCAGGAAATCCTCACCTGCAAATGCTGGGAAATTATGCAGGTTCGGGATGAAACTGCCATCCCTTTTTACTCCTGTTAAATCCATGATCGACGGCAGTGAGACAGAACCCGAAGATGCTGCAAAAGAGGCGGCAAGCAGGCTGTCATCAGGTTCGGCTGCTCTTGTATCCTTCGGGAACGCAACCTGCGAGGAACAACTTGCATTCTGCAAACTTGCCGGGAAACTCAGTATCCCGCTGTACACCGGTGCTGACTTTGAAGGGCTGCCTGAAGACACGCATTCCACATTGCGTGTCGGGATACCGTACACCGAGATTGAGGCTGCAAAACATATCGTGCTTTTCATTGACCCTTATACCCGGTATCCATTGATCGTAAGAAGGCTGGTTTCCGCTAAAAGCAAGGGTGCAAAGATTACGGCTGTGGGATACAGGGAACTGCCGATTGCCGATGAGAACATCAGCCCTGATGACATTTCACAGCTTTCGCTTTCCGGGGATTCGGTTGTTATTGCTGATTTCCATCCGCTTTCTGATACCAGGCATTTAAAGAGTGTGCTTGCACTTGCCGGGAACGCAGGCGCAAAGCTCACGTTCCTCAAGCCTTTCGGGAATTCAACTGGCGCGTATCTTGTTTCAAAGGAGGCAAAGCAGCAGTCGCTTGCAAAACTTGTTGAGGAGATTGATAACGGCAGCATCGATACACTGTTCTGCCTTGAATCTGATGTTCTTGAGGTAATTCCGGAGGAAACTGCAGGAAAACTCAAGAACCTGATTGTCCAGACAGGACACAATAGCGCAACTGCACAGAAGGCGAATATCGTGATAGCAAGTGAGCCGTTTTACAAAAAGAAGGGAACAATGGTTAACAACGAAGGCAGGATACAGGAGCTTGGCGGGGACGGCGCTGATGGAATCGCGCTGCTTGGAGTGATGGCAGGGGAAAATTATGAGTTTGACGGCTTGAATGGCGAGGTGAAATCCCTGCTTGGTATTGAATCAGTGGACGAGTTCACGGTTCCAGCCTATGAGCGCCCGGCGTATGCCGCGCCTGAAGTAACAG